>JBMSSR010000029.1:0-16974 GCA_049424465.1 Ilumatobacteraceae bacterium | reverse complement strand
CGCATGATGGGTGCGGTGCAGCCGTTCATCTCGGGCGCCATCTCCAAGACGGTGAACATGCCCGAGGAGGCGTCGGTCGAGGACATCGAGGCCCTCCACCAGCTGAGCTGGGAGCTCGGCCTGAAGGCCGTGGCCATCTACCGCGACAACTGCAAGGTCGCCCAGCCGCTCAGCACCGCGAAGAAGGACGGCGAGTCGTCGGACGCCCCGGCCCAGGCCGCGGCGGCGACACAGGTGGTCGAGCGGGTCATCGAGCGCATCGTGCACCAGCCGGTCCGCCAGAAGCTGCCCCGCACGCGTCGTGCCCGTACGTTCGAGTTCCGCGTGGCCGACTGCAAGGGTTTCGCCAACATCGGCGAGTACGCCAATGGCCAGCCCGGCGAGATCTTCCTGACGGTGTCCAAGCAGGGCTCGACCCTCAGCGGCATCATGGACGCATTCGCCAAGAGCATCAGCTACGGCCTGCAGTACGGCGTGCCGCTGCGTGCATTCGTCGAGGCGTTCACCAACATGCGCTTCGAGCCCGCTGGCATGACCGACGACCCGGACATCCGGTTCGCCTCGTCGATCATGGACTACCTGTTCCGTCGCCTCGCCCTCGAGTACCTGACCTACGACGAGCGCGCCGAGCTGGGAATCTTCTCGATCGACGAGCGTCTGCAGCCGACGCTGCCCGGCGTCGAGGAGAGCATCGTCGAGAACCGCACCGGTACCGAGATGGCTCCCGACCCGAAGAGCGTGCCGTCGGTCGAGGAGTTCGCGACGCAGCTCGAGCTGGGCGTGGCCCCGCCGGCCCCGAACAACGATGTCACCAACCCCGGTGGCGTCGCCCGTCCGGCGGTGCGTCACAGTGATGCGCCGATGTGCATGCAGTGCGGTGTGCAGATGGTCCGGGCCGGCAGTTGCCACGCCTGCCCCAGCTGCGGCAGCACCAGCGGCTGCAGCTGACGGTGCAGCGCCGTCACGGCGGCGCACCGAACGCCTGATGACAGGGGGCCTGCGGGCCCCCTGTTGTCGTTCTGGGGCTCAGCCGATGTGGGGGGGGGCGTGACGGGCGGCGATCGCCGCGCCGCGAGCGCCTGCCATGTCGAGGTCGGTGACGAGGGCGAACTGTGCGACGGCACGCTGCTCGGCACGGAGCAGGGTGTGCTCGCGCACCAGGTCGACGAACCAGTCGCGGAAGTGCGGGGCGGCCTCCACCACGCCGCCGCCGACGAAGTAGGCATGTGGGTCGGTGACGTTGGCCATGATCGTGAACAGACGACCGATGGCCATGGCCTGTTGGGCGAACACCTTGAGCGCCAACTCGTCACCACGCTCGCCGTAACCGCGCAGCGCCTTGGCAGCGTCGTCGATCGGCGTGCCGGCGAGCGGGTGGTCTGGGTGCTGCCCGAGCCACCACGGGAGCAGGTTCTGGCGGATACCGGTGAGCGAGGCGACGCTCTCGGCATCGCCCTCGAACCCGCAGTTGCAGCGCGGCAGCGGCTGACCGGGCTCGAGCAGCCCGTGCATCGGGATGTGGACGTGCCCGAGCTCGCCCGCCATGCCCACGGCACCGCGCAGCACGTCACCCATCTCGACGACCCCACCGCCCAGGCCGGTGCCGACGATGGCCGATACCGACGACCGGGCGGCAGCATCTGCACCGAAGTGCACGTCGTGTGCGTATGCCGCTGCAGCGTTCGCGTCGTTGATGTAGACGACGGGCAACCCGAGGCGATGCTCGAGCGCGGCCCGCACGTCGAACCCCCACCACTCCGGCATCGAGAAGTTGGTCGATCCCCGGCTGGAGATGACGCCGGTGGCTGAGGCAGGTCCGGGTGTGTCGAGCCCGACCGCGCGGACCCGAGCGCGGTCGAGACTCGGGTGCTCGAGCCCGGCGAGGAAGGCCTGCTCCATCGCCTCGATGGCGGGACCGGTGCCCTCGGTGACCCTGCTCGGCACCTCGATCATGCGGTCGATGAGGAACCGGCCGGCTGCATCGAGCACCGTCACGTTGTTCTTGGTGCCGCCGTTGTCGATGCCGACGATGACCGCTGAGCCGTCACTCATGAGCCGACACCCTAGGCGTCGTTCGACCACGGATGCACGGGTGCGGCGTGGCAGGCTCTACAGGTCACGACAGTCGCAGGGGAGGGCTCGTGGAGCAGTTCGAGGGGAAGATCGCCGTCATCACCGGCGGCGGGACGGGCATGGGTCGAGAACTGGCCCGACAACTGAGCGCAGCCGGCTGTCACGTGGCGATGTGTGACGTCTCGGCCGACGACATGGCCGACACCAAGGCGCTCTGCGACTCGGCCAGTCCGACCGGCACCAGGGTCACGACGCACCTCGCCGACGTGAGCGACGAGGAGCAGATCTCGGCATTCCGTGACGCCGTCGTGGCTGCGCACTGTCCCGATCGACCGCACATCGACCTGCTGTTCAACAACGCAGGTATCGGTGGGGGTGGCAGCTTCGTGAGCGATGACCGTGCCGCGTGGGAGCGCACGTTCAACATCTGTTGGGGCGGTGTCTACCTGTGCTCGCGAGTGTTCCTGCCACTGCTCGTGGCGAGCGAGTCGGCACGCATCATCAACACCAGCAGCGTCAACGGTTTCTGGGCGTCGCTCGGGCCCGGCCAGTCGCACACCGCGTACAGCGCGGCGAAGTTCGCCGTGAAAGGGTTCAGCGAGGCGCTCATCACCGATCTCCGGCTGACTGCACCGCACGTGAAGGTGTCGGTCGTGATGCCGGGCCACATCGGCACGTCGATCGTCATCAATTCGCACCGCGCGCACGGCGCCGATCCCAAGGAACTCACTGCCGAGCAGATCGACGGGATCCGCCGTCGGCTCGCCGGACAGGGCATCGATCTCGGGGGAGTGAGCGACGAGGACATCCGGCTGGGTGTGCAGGCCCAGGCCGAGTCGTTCCGAGACAACGCCCCGATGTCGGCCGCGGCGGCCGCTACGGTCATTCTCGACGGCGTCCGCGCCGGGAGGTGGCGCATCCTCGTCGGTGACGATGCACACCGACTCGACGAACTGGTGCGCGCCGACCCCGAGTCCGCGTACGACCCCGTGTTCGAGGAGCGGCTGCGCGACGCATCGATCATGGGCTTCACCCGACCGTAGCCAGCAGGTGGCCTGAGACAGGTCCCACAGGGGACCAAGGTCCGTGGCACGGTCGCGCGGCGCGGTCGTACGGTGACCGTGAGAGCCAGACGCGGCTCGACCGGAAGCGAGGATGCCCATGAGCTACCAGCACGCCATCGTGTGGATCGACACCCAGCACGCCACGGTGATCGACTTCTCGGTCGACGACCGTCATGTCGTGCAGGTCGAGCGGGAGGGCGGTCCCGTACGGGTCCACCTCCGGTCGGGCGTCCCGGGTGACGGCAAGCACCCCGCCGACCCGACGTTCTTCCGGGCGGTCGTCGATGCCCTGGGCGACGCCCGTGAGGTGCTGGTCGTGGGCCCGGGACAGGGCAAGGTGTTCTTCCGCAAGGAGCTCGAGCAGCACCATCCCGCCGTGGCCCGGCGGGTGGTGGGCATGGAGTCGCTCGACCACCCCAGTCACGGCGAGCTGCTCGACTTCGCCACGCGGTACTTCAGGCGGGTCGACGCCCTCCGCGGCGACCACTGACGGTGGGGCAGCGAGTCGGCGGGGCCGGCGGCTGAGCCACCCTGTCGCCCGCTCGCGCGGCGAGGTTCGCGCGGCGATGGCAACGCTGCGATTCAGCTTCGGCACGATGGGCTCTGGCAAGAGCACGATGGCCCTGCAGATCCATCACAATCTGGCGTCCCGCGACCTGTTCGGGCTGCTCCTCACCGCCCTCGACCGCGAGGGTGCCAAGGTGAGCAGCCGGCTCGGGGTGGCAGCCTCGGCCGTCGAGGTCAAGGCTGATCTCGACCTGTATGCGCTGGCCGTCGACAACTGGCCGCTGCACTACCTCGTGTGCGACGAGGTGCAGTTCTACACCGCAGCGCAGTGCGACCAGTTGGCCCGGGTGGTCGACGACCTGGGTGTCGACGTCTTCGCGTTCGGCCTCATCACCGACTTCCGTGGCGAGCTGTTCGAGGGCACGAAGCGGATGCTCGAGGTCGCAGACGAGCGGGTGCCGATGCAGGTCGAGGCTCGGTGCTGGTGCGGCTCGCGTGCGACGCACAACGCACGCGTCGTGAACGGGCGAGTGGTGTACGAGGGCGAGACCGTGGTGGTGGGCGACACGGGAGAGCGCGCCGACCGGCCGCTGTTCGGTGACGTCGTGCGCTACGAACTGCTGTGCCGCAGCCACTACCGGGCCGGCGACCTCGGTTCGTGAGCACCCCGCTGGGCGGGGCGTTGGCGACGGCGCCCTAGAACGTGGTGAGCATGCGGATCGCCGCAGGCCCGAGCAGCACGATGAACATCACCGGCAGGATGAAGAACACCATCGGGAAGAGCAGCTTCACCGGCAGTTTCATCGCCTTTTCCTCGGCCATCTGACGCCGGCGCTCGCGCATCTCCTGCGACTGGATGGTGAGGGTCTGCGAGATGGGCACACCGAGGCGCTCGGCGTGCGACAGGGCCGACACGAAACCGGTCAGCTCGGGCACGTCCACCCGCTCGGCCATGCTGGCGAACGCCACTGCGCGGGCCAGACCGAACCGCATGTCCTGCAGCACGCGACCGAATTCCTCAGCGATCGGGCCGGTCGCGCTCTGGGCGAGGCGACCGAGGGCGGCGTCGATGCCGAGACCGGCGCGCACCATGACGTTCAGCTGGTCGATCGAGTCGGCGATCTGCGCCCGGATGGCTTCCTTGCGGTCGTCACGCTGACGGTCGATGAGCACGTTCGGGACGAAGAACCCGATGACGGTGGCGGCGATCATCAGCACCACACCACTGAACGTGGGACCCGTCACCAGCCGTGCGGCGAACAGCAGGAACATCACCACGGCGGCGAGGATCTTCATCGAGATGACTCGCTCGAGCGTCCACTTCTCGTCGAGGCCGGCTTGGGTGATCTTCGCCTCGAGCTTGCGAACACGCGCTGCCGGGAGGAACGAGCGGATCTTGTCGACGATCGCCTGGGCGAACGGGCCGAGGGCGCGGTCGGCGCCCGACGAGCGGAGCATGATGCGGCGCTGGTCGGGACCCGAGCGGTCGGTGAGTGACACGCCCTCCTCCTTCTGGCCACCGCTGAGGGCGAACCAGAAGACGAAGATCGAGCCGATGACAGCCATGCTGCCGAGCAGGACGGTGGGGTTCATCAATCGACCGCTTTCACGAGCTTGCGGATCCAGATCCAGCCGGCAGCCATCAGTACGCCGGCAACGACCACGAGGAACGGGCCGAAGCCGCGGCTGAAGGGCTCGAAGTAGTCGCGGTTGGTGAACAACAGCACGAACCCGATGAGCAGCGGCAGCGCCGTGATGACGTAGGCCGACAGTCGACCCTCGGCCGTGAGGACCTCGACCTGGCGGCGCAGGCGCATGCGCTCGCGGACCGTCTCGCCGACGTTCTCGAGCACCATTGCCAGCTCGCCACCGACCTCTCGGTTGATCTGCATGGCCGAGACGATCCAGTCGAAGTCCTTGCTGGCCATCCGGTCGGCGACGCTCTGCAGCGCCTCGCCGGGGTCGCGGCCGATGCGCTGCTCGAACTGCACGCGCTGCAGCTCGGACCGCATCGGGTCGGGCGCTTGGTTGGAGGCGACGTCGAGTGCCTGCGGGAGGCCGTAGCCGGCGCGCAGTGACGACACCATCGTCTGCAGCATGTCGGGCAGCTGCATCACGAACTTCTTGCGACGGCCCTCGATGCGGCTGCGCAGGTAGGCGCGAGCGGCGAAGGGCGTCACCACACCGCCGATGAGCACGGCCATGAGGAACGGAAGGCGGGTGCCCAGCACGAGGATGAGCAGTAGGCCACCGACGCCGGAGAGCAGCACGAACTCGCCCGGCCGCAGCGGAATCGCGGCGATGTCGAGATTGCGGGCGAGCGTGCGCTGCTTGTCGCTGCGCGACAGGTAGTCCTCGACGAGGGCGACCATGCGCTTGATCGGACCACCCTCGACCTTGGGGCGTGCGGCGCGGGCCGCCAGTTCCTGGCTGCGCTTCTTCGAGGGCCACGTCACGAACAGCAGCAGCGAGAAGATCGCCGTGAACATCGTGAGGATGCCGAGGCCGTGCAGAGCCGCCGCCGAGGCACCACCCGTCACCGACTCGGTGATGAGTTCGTTGACCACCGTGTTGGTGGGCGGC
Source organism: Ilumatobacteraceae bacterium (assembly GCA_049424465.1). Classification (GTDB taxonomy): domain Bacteria; phylum Actinomycetota; class Acidimicrobiia; order Acidimicrobiales; family Ilumatobacteraceae; genus UBA668. Next base: position 10,747 of record JBMSSR010000029.1, on the reverse strand, counting down.
ACCGTGGTGCCGGCACTGGCGCCGGCCGTCGCGGCACTGCCGACGAGCAGCGCCGATCCGGCGAGGGGGACGAGGAACAGTCGACGCACGGTGATGGTCACCCCGCAGCAGCCGCGGCGCCCGCCTCGCGGAGGCGGTCGGCGAAGAGGGGACGGATGCCGGGGGAGCGCAGCGAGCCATTGGCCACGACTGCACCGTTGTCGTTCATGTGCTTGTAGATGTCGCTCGTGGTGATGATGTCGCCCTCGAGGCGGCCGACCTCGGTGAGGTGCGTGATCTTGCGGCTGCCGTCGGGGAAGCGCTGGATGTGCACGATGAGGTCGACGGCCGACGAGATCTGCTCGCGGATGGCCTTGCTGGGCAGCTCGAAGCCGGCCATGAGCACCATCGTCTCGAGGCGGGCGAGGGCGTCGCGCGGGCTGTTGCAGTGCACCGTCGAGATCGAGCCCTCGTGGCCGGTGTTCATCGCCTGGAGCATGTCGAGCGCCTCGGGTCCACGGACCTCACCGACGATGATGCGGTCGGGGCGCATGCGCAGCGAGTTGCGCACGAGGTCGCGGGTGGTGACCTCGCCACGGCCCTCGAGGTTGGACGGGCGGCTCTCGAGGCGGACCACGTGGTCCTGCTGCAGCTGGAGCTCGACGGCGTCCTCGATGGTGACGATGCGCTCGCTCGAGGGGATGAAGCTCGACAGCACGTTCAGCATCGTGGTCTTACCGGTGCCGGTACCGCCCGAGATGATGATGTTCAGGCCCAGCTCGACGACGGCCTTCAGCAGCGCCGCGACCTCGGGGGTGACGGTGTTGAAGTTGATGAGGTCGTCGATCGTGAGCGGGTCGGCGGAGAACTTACGGATCGTGAGCACCGGTCCGTCGACGGCGAGCGGCGGGATGATCGCGTTGACACGCGAGCCGTCAGCGAGCCGGGCGTCGACCATCGGCGACGACTCGTCGATACGGCGGCCGATCTTGGCCACGATGCGCTCGATGACGCGGCGCAGGTGGTCGTCGCTGGTGAACGCCGAGTTGGTCTGCTCGAGCACACCGTTGCGCTCGACGTAGATGTAGCTGAGCGAGTTGACCATGATCTCGCTGATCGTCGGGTCGGCGAGGAGCTTCTCGATCGGGCCGAGGCCCATGACGTCGTCGAGGATCTCGGAGGTCAACTGCTGGCGCTCGACGAGGGTGAGCGGCACGCCCGTCGACTGCATCAGGTCGCTGATCTCCTGCGCCACGTACCCGTTGAGCTGCTCGGGGCTGATGCTCGTGTCGTACAGGCGGTTGCCGAGACGGGTGACGAGGCCCTGGTGCACCGACGCCTTGAACCCGGCGAGTGCCGACGACACCGTCGGTGCGGCCGACTGGTTGCTCACCGGCCCACTGCTGGCAGGGGTGGGGCGGGCGAGACGCGGGTCGGTGGCGGCGCCCTTCTGCAGGCGATCGGTGAGTTTCACGAAGTCCTCCACTTGAAGAAGCGGTTCCGCCGGTCGATGGACTCGGCGGTCTCGTCGGGCATGAACTGACGCGCGAAGGCGTGCAGCTGGCGGCCCAGTTGCGAATCGGGCTGCGACAGTGCGACCACGGTGCCCTGGTTCATGGACAGCGGGATGTCGCGCGAGCTCGGCAGTGCCGCGTCGAGGGTCATGCCGATGGCACTCTCGACGTCGGAGATCTCGAGGCCCACTCGCGCATCGGCACGGTTGATGACGAAGTGTCGACGGGCGGCGGTGGCGCCCATGCGGTCGAGTGCGTCGACTTCCTTGCCGAGGTTGCGGATGCTGGTGACGTCGAGGCTGGCGACGAGCACGAGGTCGGTGGCGATGTCGATCGCCGCCAGGGCACGCTCGTCGAGGCCGGCCGCCGTGTCGACCACGATGTGGCCCACGTCGCGCGACAGGGTGGTGAGGATCTGGCCGGCGATCTCGCCGGTCACCGCCTCGCCCTCCTCGGGCGAGCCTGCGCCGGCAAGGACGTACAGGCCCGACGCCTCGTGGCGCGACAGGAACACCTTGATGGTCGTGCTGTCGAACGACGGCATCGAGGCCAGCTGGCCGATCGTGTGCTCGGGCACCATGCCGAGCACGCTCGCGCAGTCGCCGAACACGCAGTCGAGGTCGACGAGCGCCACGTCGGTGGACAGGCCCATCGCGAGCGCGACCGACAGGTTGGTGGACAGCATCGTCTTGCCCGACCCGCCCTTGGGCGAGAGGGTGACGATGATGCGCCCGCCCTGCTGGTGCGACACGGCGAGGTCCTCGACACGCACCGCGCGGATGCGGGCGATGCGATCGGCCTCTGCCAGCAGTGCCCGCGGCAGTTCGATGCCCATCGAGGACGGCGAGATGATGTCGCGGACACCCGAGCGCAGTGCTTCGCGCCACAGGTCGGGGGAGGGCTCGCGCACCAGCACCGAACCGGTCGGCATGGCCGACTCGTCGAGCAGGTTGGCGACACTGAGGGCGAGGTCGATGGGGACGTCGAGGCCGAAGCACACCGCAGCCGAGCCCAGGTCCTCGACCTGGTACTGGAGCGCGACGGGCGTCAGCGGACGACCGGAGTCGTCGACCCAGCGAACCCGCCGGGTCGAGACGTCCTGACCGGTGTTCGCCTCGACGTCGCCGCGGTTGTCATTGGTGACCACCGCGACGATGGGGAGGGCATCTCTCATTCCTTCACGACTCCGTACACCTTCTCGAGCGTCAGGATGGTGCCACCGGTGATGTCGGTGTCGGCGTTCTGGCGGGTCAGCCAGATCATGCCGAACTCGGCGGCGAAGGTGATCTGCTCGGCCTGGGGCGTGGTGACCGCGAGCGTCACGAGCAGCACGCTGCTGGGGGCCGTGGCGACCGTCGTACCGGGAACGATCTCGCCGTTCTCGTCCGTGGTCGGCGGCTGCTCGGTGCGCTGCGTGTCGGTGTACGAGTACTGCACCGCCGTCACGAGGATGTTGTTGAGCGTGAGGTGCGTCGTCTTCGGCAGGCGCGGCAGCGGAGCCTGGGTGTTACCGGTGTAGTCGGTCGTGGTCGTGATACCGGCCGCGTCCGGGTCCTCGGAGTCGAACGACAGCAGGATGCCGACCTCTTCGCCCGGCGCGAGCACGCCACCGACTGCACGCTCGGGGTCGAGCGACAGGGTGATCTCCTGCAGGCCCTTGGGAACCTCGACGCGAACCAGCGAGTCGGCGCTGACGAGGCGGCCGCTGAGCAGCTGCTCGCCGACCTTCAGGTCGACGCCGGCGACGAGCGTCGGGTCGACGTCGTCGAGGCTGCCCAGGGCGTCGGGCGCCACCAGGCGCGTGGGCCCCTCGGGGGGGGCGGCCGCCGCGGCGATCACGGCCAGCGTGGCGCCGGCCGGGATGTCGCGCTGGACCACCAGCACCTCGACCTGCGCGTCGTCCTCGATCGCGTCGTTCTTTGCCTTCTCGACGTACCCCACGAGGCTGACCGTGCCCACGATGGCGAGCACGAGGGCAACGAGGATCCCTACCAGTTTGCGCTTCATTGACTTCCTGTCGTTCGAGGCCGGCCCGGTGGGCTCAGCCGATCATCTTTACGCTAGTAACACCAGTGTTGTAGGTGCCACCGAAATCGCCGTCGAAGACGGCATCGGTGAAGTACCCGCGGAAGCACCGGAGCGATCCGTCGGGCGTGCCGGGGTCGTACGGGTTCGGCGGGCAGGTGAAGCCGGCCGGCGCCACGAGTCCGGACATCGAGTATCCCGTGACGTGGAACCCGACGAAGCCGATGATCTCGTAGTTGGCGTTGTTGCCGCCCAAGAGGTTCGAGTTGCGCCAGATCGCGATGAGCACGGTCTGATCGAGGATGTCGGCCTCGCAGCCACGGATCTCGGGGTTGTTGCCGGGGTCGCCGGGTGCCCACGAACCCTCGGTGGTGTCGACGAAACAGTCGGTACGGGCGGCCTTGTTGAGCCAGCCGTAGTTGCCGGGTGAGGTGCCGTCGCCGAGGTACGCCGTGCGGCAGTCCTGGTCGTTGCCGTTGCCGGTCGTGAACCGCGAGTAGATGTACTGCGTACCGGAGGGGTAGACGCCGTTCAACGGGTCGAGGAACCCGCCGATCTGGCTGTACTCGCACTCGTGCATCGCGAAGGGCAGCACGCGGCCGCGGCCGGCGATGCCCCACGCCGCGATCGACGTGGCCTCGACCGTGTAGCCCGACAGGGCAGTCACGATCGGCGCCAGCAGGAAGTCGACCTCGTTGCTGCCGTCGGGTGTCTTCGTGCGGGTCGTGACGCGCACCCAGCCGAGGGCACGGGTCGCGCCGCCGGGGGCCGTCCCACCGCAGCGGGGCAGGCCTGCGGCGAGTCGCGGACCTCCGAAGCAGATCTCGCGGACCGTCGACACGCCGTCCCGAGCCGACAGGTTGGCGTACTCCTGGGCCATCGAGGTGTACGGGCCGCAGTTGCCCTGCGCGCAGGACTGCGCGACCGCGAGGGCCGCCGCGTCAGCGCCGTTCTGGAGCTGACGACGCTCGGCGTAGAGGTGACCGACGTCGATCACCATGGCGCCCATGCCCAGCAGCACCACCATCGAGATGGCGACGAGCGGGAGGATGGCTCCACGGTCCGACTGCTGCTGACGACGACGCATGAGTGACCTCACAGACCGCACCGCATCGACGCCGCTGCCGTGATGGTGCGCGTGCCGAGGGTGACGAACGGGATGCTGAACGTGAAACTCGACTGCACCACGACCCGTGCTTGGGCGGTGCTGGTGCTGGTGGTACCTGCGGGGCAGGGGGTCTGCGTGATCGACGTGACGTCGGCAATCCCCGCCGAGTTGCGCACTGCCGTCTCGACGGCGCCGGCGCTGTTGCGCAGGGCCAGGACACGGGCACCCTCACGGGCTGCGCCCTGCACCGAGATCTGGTGGTTCAGCGCAGCGCCGAACTCGATGATCCCGACGAGGAGCAGCACGAGAAAGGGGATGACCAGCGCGAACTCGGCGAGTGCCGCTCCTTCATCGCGTCGGCGCCGCCCCCCGGCCGAACGGCCCGGGGCGGTCGCCATGGTCAGAACCCGAGCTTGCTGGGCAGGCTGGTGAAGAACGTCGAGAGCTGCTCGCCGAACGCCGTGATGCCGACGATGGCCACCACTGCGATGAGCGCCACGAGCAGTGCGTACTCGGCGAGGCCGGCGCCCTGGTCGTTGCCCTCGCGGAACGTGACCAGACGGCTCTGCATCGATGCTGCGAACTTCTTCATTGTCCTGTCTCCCTTTTCGTAGGAACCGATACACCCTACGTGTGCCTCCCTGTGCGGTGCAATGGGCCAGATGGACCACGTGTCGGTTCCCGAACGACTCGTCGAGTCGGGCGGGCCGCATGCACATGCCGTCACTCGACGGCTGTGCGGAGGCTAGCGCACGATTGTCACCGCGCGGACGATCGCCCGAGCTGGACCGTGAAGAAGTTCGGAGCGCGCGTGCAGGGTGACGCTCCGTGACGCTCGGCGACCTGGTCGCTGTCCGTCAGGTGGTCGGTGGCGCGGCGACCCCTATGCTGACGCTCGTCCGGGCCAGCGTCGTCCCGTGCACCAGCGACACCTTGTCACCACGGAGCACGAACCGATGCATTCCCACTCTGCCGCGGGATTCCCCGCGCCGCACGGCCTCTACGACCCCCGCTTCGAGCACGACGCGTGCGGTGTGTCCTTCGTCGTCGACATCCGCGGCAGGGCGTCGCGATCGATCGTGGCACTCGGCATCGGCGCGCTGTGCAACATGGAGCACCGCGGCGCCACCGGTGCGGAGGCGGAGACCGGCGACGGTGCCGGCATCCTCCTCCAGGTTCCCGACCGCTTCCTCCGTGACGAGGCGGGCCGCCTTGGCATGACGCTGCCGGCACACGGCGCGTACGGGGTGGGACTCGCCTTCCTGCCTGCTGACCCGGCGATGGCCGCCAGGGCGAAATCGTCGATCGAGTCGCTGGCGGCCGACGAGGGGCTGACGGTCGTCGGCTGGCGGCCGGTGCCGGTCGACCCCAGCGGGCTCGGGGCGAGTGCACGCACCGTGATGCCCTCGTTCGAGCACCTGTTCATCGCCGACCCGGGTGGGGCGGTGGGCATCGACCTGGACCGTCGGTTGTTCGTGCTCCGCAAGCGGATCGAGCACGGGCTCGCCGACGAGCAGCGCACGTACTTCCCGTCGCTGTCGAGCCGCACGCTCGTCTACAAGGGGATGCTCACTACGCCGCAGCTCGCCGCCTTCTTCACCGACCTCGGTGACGAGCGGGTCGAGAGTGCGCTGGCACTCGTGCACAGCCGATTCAGCACGAACACGTTCCCGAGCTGGCCGCTGGCGCACCCGTACCGCTACATCGCCCACAACGGAGAGATCAACACCGTGCAGGGCAACCGCAACTGGATGCGCACCCGCGAGAGCCTCGTGCAGAGCGACCTCATCCCCGGGCTCGAGCGGGCGTTCCCGATCTGCACCGCCGGCGGCAGCGACTCGGCGAGCTTCGACGAGGTGCTCGAGCTGCTGCACCTCGGCGGTCGCTCACTGCCGCACGCAATGCTGATGATGATCCCGGAGGCGTGGGAGAACCACGACACGATGGATGCCGAGAAGCGTGCGTTCTACCGGTTCCACTCGTCGCTGATGGAGCCGTGGGACGGGCCCGCCAGCGTGGCGTTCACCGACGGCACCGTCATCGGCGCCGTGCTCGACCGCAACGGCCTGCGCCCGAGTCGCTACTGGGTGACCGACGACGACCTTGTCGTGATGGCCAGCGAGGTGGGGGTCATCGACATCGACCCGGCGCGGGTGGTGCGCAAGGGGCGGCTGCAGCCGGGGCGCATGTTCCTCATCGACACGGCACAGGGTCGCATCGTCGACGACGAGGAGATCAAGCGCTCGCTGGCACGCGAGCACCCGTATCAGCAGTGGCTCGACGACGGCCTCGTCGAACTGTCGCGGCTGCCCGACCGCGAGCACGTCGTGTTCAGCCACCAGAGCGTGCGTCGTCGCCAGCAGGTGTTCGGCTACACGCACGAGGAGCTGAAGGTCATCGTCGCGCCGATGGCGCGCAGCGGCGCCGAGCCAATCGGTTCGATGGGCACCGACACGCCGATCGCCGTGCTCAGCGAGCGGCCGAGACTGTTGTTCGACTATTTTCAGCAACTCTTCGCGCAGGTCACGAACCCGCCGCTCGACGCGATTCGCGAGGAGGTCGTCACGTCGGTGGGGTCGACGGTCGGGCCCGAGGCCAACCTGCTCGCCCCCGGCCCAGAGAGCTGCCGCCAGCTCGTCCTGCCGTTCCCGGTCATCGACAACGACGAGCTGGCGAAGATCATCCACATCGACGACGACGGCGCCCACCCCGGCCTGCGCACGGTCGTCATCAGCGGTCTCTACCGGGTGGCCGGCGGGGGCCTCGCGCTGAAGCGCGCGCTCGACGGTGTTCGCCACGAGGTGAGCAAGGCGATCGAGGACGGTGCCCGCATCGTGGTGCTGTCGGACCGCAACAGTGACGAGGTGTTCGCGCCGATCCCCAGCCTGTTGCTGACGGCTGCGGTGCACCATCACCTGATCCGCGAGCGCCAGCGCACCAAGGCAGGCCTCATCGTCGAGTGTGGCGACGCGCGCGAGGTGCACCACATGGCGTTGCTCATCGGCTACGGCGCCGGGGCGGTGAACCCGTACCTCGCCTTCGAGAGCGTCGAGGACCTGATCGCCAACGACCTGCACGGGCTGGGCGGTGTCGAGGCTCACGCCGCCGTCACGCGCTACATCAAGGCTGCTGGCAAGGGTGTGCTGAAGGTGATGAGCAAGATGGGCGTGAGCACCGTCGCGAGCTACACCGGCGCGCAGATCTTCGAGGCGATCGGGCTCGGCCACGACCTGGTCGACGAGTACTTCACCGGCACCGTGAGCCGACTCGGGGGCATCGGTCTCGACGAGATCGCCGCAGAGGTGGCGGCGCGTCACGCTGACGCACACCCCAGGCGGCCGGAGGAGCGGGCCCACCGCGAGCTCGAGTTGGGCGGCGAGTACCAGTGGCGGCGCGAGGGCGACATCCACCTGTTCAACCCGGAGACCGTCTTCGCGCTGCAGCACGGCACACGCGCAAAGCGGTACGACGTGTTCAAGCGGTACACCTCGCTCGTCGACGGTCTGTCGGCGAAGGCAGCGACGCTGCGCGGCCTGTTCGAGTTCCGCGATGGTGTCCGCGAGCCGGTGCCGATCGACGAGGTCGAGCCCGTCAGCGACATCGTGAAGCGGTTCAGTACCGGCGCGATGAGCTACGGCAGCATCAGTGCAGAGGCGCACGAGACGCTCGCGATCGCGATGAACAGCATCGGCGCGAAGAGCAACACCGGTGAGGGCGGCGAGGATCCCGAACGTCTGCACGACCCACGGCGGCGGAGCGCGATCAAGCAGGTCGCGAGCGGGCGGTTCGGTGTGACGAGCGAGTACCTCACGAACGCCGACGACCTGCAGATCAAGATGGCCCAGGGTGCGAAGCCCGGTGAGGGAGGTCAGTTGCCGGGTCACAAGGTGTACCCGTGGGTGGCGCGCACGCGCCACAGCACTCCCGGTGTCGGCCTCATCAGCCCGCCGCCGCACCACGACATCTACTCGATCGAGGACCTCAAGCAGCTCATCCACGATCTGAAGAACTCGAACCCGTCGGCACGGGTGCACGTCAAGCTGGTGTCCGAGGTGGGCGTCGGCACGGTGGCTGCCGGTGTGAGCAAGGCAAAGGCTGACGTCGTGCTGATCAGTGGGCACGACGGCGGTACCGGTGCCAGCCCGCTGACGTCGTTGAAGCACGCGGGTGCTCCGTGGGAGCTGGGCCTCGCCGAGGCGCAGCAGACACTCATGCTGAACGGCCTGCGCGACCGCATCGTGGTGCAGGCCGACGGGCAGCTGAAGACCGGGCGCGACGTGGTGATCGCTGCGCTGCTGGGTGCGGAGGAGTTCGGCTTCGCGACCGCACCACTGGTCGTGAGCGGCTGCGTGATGATGCGTGTCTGCCACCTCGACACGTGCCCGGTCGGCGTCGCGACGCAGAACCCCGAGTTGCGCAAGAAGTTCACCGGCCGTCCCGAGTTCGTTGTGACCTTCTTCGAGTACATCGCCGAGGAAGTGCGCGAGCTGATGGCAGCGCTGGGATTCAGGACGGTCGACGAGATGATCGGGCGCGTCGACGTGCTCGACACACGGACGGCCGTCGACCACTGGAAGGCGAGGGGTCTCGACATCTCGCCGATCCTTGCTGCGCCGCAGAACCCGTACGGGCAGGCAGCTCGTCACACCGTCGCCCAGGACCACGGCCTCGACGAGGCACTCGACCAGCAGCTGCTGGCCACGTGCGCCCCTGCGATCGAGCGCGGCGAGCACGTACGCGTCGAGCTGCCGATCAAGAACGTCAACCGCACGGTGGGCACGATGCTCGGTCATGCCGTGACGAGGCGCTACGCGGGAGAGGGCCTTCCCGACGGCACGATCGAACTGCACCTCCGCGGCTCGGCCGGGCAGAGCCTCGGTGCATTCGTGCCGCGCGGCATCACGATGGTGCTCGAGGGTGACGCCAACGACTACGTCGGCAAGGGTCTGTCCGGCGGGCGCATCGTGGTGCGCCCCGACCGGGCCGCCCGGTTCGCCGCCGAGGACAACGTCATCGCCGGCAACGTCATCGGCTACGGCGCGACGGGCGGCGAGATCTACCTGCGCGGCATCGTGGGCGAACGGTTCTGCGTTCGCAACTCGGGAGCGACGGCAGTCGTCGAGGGCGTCGGCGACCACGCCTGCGAGTACATGACCGGTGGGCGCGTCGTGGTGCTCGGCCCGACGGGTCGCAACTTCGGCGCCGGGATGAGCGGCGGCATCGCCTACGTGCTCGACGAGCACGGGGTCTTCGGCGCCAAGGTGAACCGTGAGATGGTCGACCTGCGGACACTCGACGACGGCGACCGTTCGTTCCTCGCCGCGACGCTCGCCGCGCACGTGCGCTGGACCGACTCGGCGGTAGCGCGACGCCTGCTCGACGGGGGTGAGGCAGCACTCTCGTCATTCGTGAAGGTGATGCCGACCGACTACGAACGCGTGCTGCGCGTGATGGCAGAGGCGACGGCGGCGGGTGCCGACGAGGCGACGGTGATGGAGCGAGTGATGGAGGCGAGCCGTGGGTGAGACGACCGGATTCATGCAGTGGCAGCGGGCGACGCCGGCGCACCGGCCGGTACCGGTCCGGCTGCGTGACTGGAAGGAGGTGTACGAGGACTTCCCTGTCGAGGCGGTGCGCCAGCAGGCGGGACGCTGCATGGACTGCGGCATCCCCTTCTGCAACAACGGGTGCCCGCTCGGCAACCTGATCCCGGACTGGAACGACCTCGTGTACCGCGATCACTGGCGCGATGCGATCGACCGGTTGCACGCGACGAACAACTTCCCCGAGTTCACCGGCAGGCTGTGCCCGGCGCCGTGCGAGTCGGCGTGCGTGGTGGGCATCAGTGCCTCGCCGGTCGCGATCAAGCAGGTCGAGGTGGAGATCATCGACCGTGCGTGGGACGAGGGGTGGGTCGTGCCGCAGGTGCCGTCGGTGCGCACCGGCAAGCGCGTCGCCGTCATCGGCTCGGGCCCGGCGGGTCTGGCTGCGGCGCAGCAACTGACGCGATCGGGCCACGATGTGGTGGTGCTCGAGCGGGCCCCGCGCATCGGCGGCCTGCTGCGCTACGGCATCCCCGAGTTCAAGATGGAGAAGCGTCACCTCGATCGTCGCATCGAGC
>JBMSSR010000028.1:0-17095 GCA_049424465.1 Ilumatobacteraceae bacterium | reverse complement strand
CCGAGCACCTCGGCGAGCTGCTCGGGCACGGTGCCCGTGTAGCCGTCGCTCGACTCGGTGGCGCCGATGACGAGATCGGCACCGCCCATCTTCTGGATGGCCGCACCGAGCACCTTGGCGGTCGTCAGGGCATCACTGCCCTGCAGCGCCGGGTCGGACACGAGCGTGCCCTTCGAGGCACCCATGGCGAGTGCCGTGCGCATGCCCGACACCTCGCCGTTGTGGGCCATCGACACGATGCTCACCTCGCCGCCACCGGCGGCGTCGACGAGCTGCAGCGCCATCTCGACGCCGTAGCTGTCGGACTCGTCGAGGATGAGCTTGCCATCACGCTTGAGGGTGTTGTCGGGCCCGAGCGCACCCGGCGTGGCCGGGTCGGGGATCTGCTTCACGCACACGATCACGTTCATAAGACGTCATTGTTACCCGCCGGTCACCCCTGCGCCCAACCGGCCGGACCCCGCTACCGTTTCCGTCCTTGAGGATCCTCCTCGTCGTCAACGCCTTCGCCTCGTCGGTGACCGCCCGCAACACCGTGGTGGTGCACCGCGCCCTCGGCAAGGGCCACGACATCGAGGTGGTCGAGACCAACCGCCGTGGCCACGCCACCCGGTTCGCCCAGGACGCCGCCCGGCGGGGTGTCGACGTGGTCGTGGCGTTCGGCGGCGACGGCACCCTCAACGAGGTGGCCACCGGTGTGGCGGGCACCGACACGGCCCTCGCCGTGCTGCCGGGCGGCAGCACCAACGTGTTCGCCCGCACGATCGGTATGCCCAACGACCCCGTGGCCGCCGTGTACCGGGTCGCCGCCGGCATCAACCGCGGCGCCATCGAGCCGATCGGCCTCGGCCGGGTCAACGGCCGCCACTTCTGCTTCCACACCGGGGTCGGCTACGACGCCGCCGTCGTGCGCGAGGTCGAGCGGCGTGCCTCGCTGAAGCGCTGGTTCGGGCACCCACTGTTCATCGAGGCAGCGCTGCGCACCTGGCTCGTCGGCTACGACCGCCGTACCCCGCACTACTCGCTCGCCTCGCCCGGCGCCGGCCCCGTCGACGGGTACTTCACGGTGGTACTGAACACCAACCCGTACACCTTCCTCGGCAACCGACCGCTCGACCTCAGTCCGGCGGCCAGCCTCGACCGCGGCCTGGTCGCGGTCACGTTCCGCACGCTCGACCTGGCGACCGTGCTGCGAGCCGTCAACGGCGCGCTGCGCGCGGGGGGCGTCGAGGCGGGCGACCACCTCGACGTGCGCACCGACCTCGAGTCGCTCGAGATCGAGTCGACGTCGCCGTTCCCGTACCAGCTCGACGGCGACTATCTCGGCGAGACCTCGCACCTCGAGTTCCGGCACGTACCGGACGCCGTCAGGCTGGTTCGCCCGCTCGAACCCTGATCGCCGCGTCGGGCACGTTGGTGCACACACCGTCGATGCCCCACCCGAACAGCTTCGACTGCTGCTCGGGGTCGTCGCAGGTCCACACGTTGACGGCCACGCCGGCCGCGTGGCAGCGGTCGAGCGTCGCCCGGTCGAGGGCGTGGTGCCACGGGTGCAACGCGGCGTGACCCTTGGCGACCAGCGTGCGCTCGATGCCCGCCGGGATGTCGACGCACAGCCACGCCGTGCGGATGGTCGGTGCGAGCGCCCGGCAGCGGTCGATCGTCTCCATCCGGAACGACGAGATCACCCACCGCGCATCGTCATCGCGCGCCATCAGGTGGGCGATCGTCTCGTCGGCGATCGACTCGGTGACGTCGAAGTCGGGTTCGTCGGGGTCGTTCTTGATCTCGACGTTGACCCACATGCCCCGGCAGGCATCGAGCGCCTCGCCCAGCGTGGGAACGTGGTCCGGCAGGTCGGCGTACGCCGTCGAGGCAACCAGTCGTCCGTCGTCGAGGTGCGGGTTGTGGTGCACCACCAGCACCCCGTCGGCGCTGCGCCGCACGTCGAGCTCGACGGCGTCGGCCCCCATCGCTGCCGCCCGGCGGAACGCCGCAACGGTGTTCTCGGCCTCGGCCCGGCTGGCCCCGCGGTGGGCGATGACGGCCCCGGGCCGCACACGTGCCGACTGTCGCTGGTTCTCGGTGTCGTCAAGCATGACTTTCTGATACCCCCTATCGGCAGGAACTATCGACGAGCCCTGCGCTATCTCTTGTCATGAACGGCTGCCCTTCGTACGGTGCAGTCTGCGTGCACACCACGGGTGTTCCACGTGCAGGAAGTCACTAGCACTGTGAGGGGTCCAACGTGTCGATTCCGGCGTCGAGTCTTGCCCTGGCGGCCGCCGACTACACCTGGCGACGCGAGGCGATCTGCCGCGACACCGATCCGGAGCTGTTCTTCCCGGTCGGCACCACCGGCCAGGCGCTCCTGCAGATCGACCGGGCCAAAGAGGTCTGCGGCGAGTGCCCCGTGCAGACGGACTGTCTGCAGTACGCCCTCGAGACGAATCAGGACGCCGGCATCTGGGGCGGCACGAGCGAGGAAGAGCGCCGCTCGATCCGTCGCCGCCTGAGCGGTCGCCACCAGATCGCCGTCTGACCACTCGCCCCTCAGACGGGGACGGTGAGATCGACGACCGTGCCCACACCGCGCGGGCGCTCGCCGAGGCCGACCTCACGGAAGTCCTCCGGTTCGCCCGGCCGCATCGTGATGGTGCCGTCCAGTTCGGTCGTGACCAGTGTGCGCACGATCGACAGCCCGAGGCCGGTCGCCTTGTCGAGCTCGAACCCTGCGTCGAGCGGACGCCCGTCGTTGAGGACCCGTGCGTGCAGCGTGCCGTCGGTGCTGTCGAGCACCACCACCACGTCGCCGCCTGCGCTGCCCTCGGGGAACCCGTGGTCGACCGCGTTCTGCAGCAGCTCGGTGAGCACGACCGACAGCGGCGTGGCGACCGTGCCCGGCAGGCGGCCACCGTCGCCCTGCACCGTGAAGCGGATCGGGCGGTCGACCGACTGCAGCCCCTCCTCGGCCAGCCGCAGCAGCGGGCGCACGATGTCGAGGAACGCCACGTCGTCGCCCGCCTCGCGCGACAGCGTCTCGTGCACGAGCGCGATGGTTCGAATGCGCCGCACGCTCTCGGCGACAGCAGCCTTCGCCTCGTCGGACGTCAGGCGCCGGCCCTGCAGCCGCAGCAGCGACGAAATGGTCTGCAGGTTGTTCTTGACGCGGTGGTGGATCTCGCGGATCGTGGCGTCCTTGCTGAGCAACAGCTTGTCGCGCTTGCGCACCTCGGTGACGTCGCGGATCAGCAGCAGCCCGCCCTCGACGGTGGCGGCGCCGGGCGCACCCTGCAGCACCGGCAGGCAGCGGGCGAGGAACGTGATGTCGGGCGTCTGGTCGAACTCGTCGATCACCGGCAGCGCGGTCTCGAACGCCTGACGCACCGGGCCGTCGTTGAACCCGAGCTCGGCGAGGCGCATGCCGGTGGCGTTCGCCCCGATGCCCACACGGTGCAGCGCCGACACGGCATTGGGTGACGCGAACCGCACGCGCGCGTCGGCGTCGAGCGCGATCGCGCCGTCGCCCACGCGCGGTGCCGCACTCGAGTCGGCGACCGGCCCCGCATACGGGTAGAGACCTGCACTGATCATCTCGGCGAACCTGCCGAACATGCCGATGTACGTGCGCTCGAGCTCGCCCGGCTGGCGGCTGTAACGGGCATGCCACTCGCGGGTGAGCACCGCGATGACGCCGTTGGCCGAGCGCACCGGGATCGCCACGGTGTGCACCACGCCGTCGACACCGTCCACCGAGATCTCGCCCTCGACGATGCGCTGCTCGGCGAATGCCTGGTCGAGCAGGTGCTGTGCACTCTGCACGTCGCTGCCCACGTAGTCGACCGGGTAGATCGTCTGGCCCGTCGCGGGGCGGACCTGGGCGAGGATCAGCCAGTTGCCGTCGGCCTTCGGTGCCTGCAGCAGCAGATCGGCGAACGACAGGTCGGCGAGCATGCCCCACTCGCCGATGAGGCGCTGCAGGTGCTCGATGTCGTCGCGACCGAGCGAGGTGTACTGCCGTGAGAGTTCGCCGAGCGTGGCCATACGCCTAGGAGTGTGTCACGTTGCCGTTGCCCGCAGGGTCACCGTCGGACGCCGACAGGCTGGCCCCGAGCCGGGCGAGCATGGCGAGGTCGCGCACGTCGTCGGCGAGGGCCGGCACGGCGCCGACCACCACTGCGCCCCTGCCACCGGCGCTGCCCAGCGATCCCAGATGGCGCTCGAGGCTGTCTCGACGCACGCCGTCGGCGAGTGCTCTCGCGCGCACCTCACCGAACCGGCGACCCACCTCACCGAGCACGTGCGCGACTGCTGCACTGTCGAGGTCACCGAGTGACGACGCGACAGGGACGGCGATGCCCGCCTCGTCGTGCAGCCATGCATCGACTGCGTCCGGGTCGGCAGCGAGACTGCGCACCGCAGCCGCAGCGGCCAGCGGACCCTCGTCGCTGAACGCGGCCGGCAGCACGCGATTGAGCACCACGGCACGCATCGGCAGCCGGCGGCGGACCAGCTCGTCGACGAAGTACCGCGCCTCGTCGACCGGACCCTGCTCGCACGTCGCCACCACGACGAAGGACGTTCGGTCGGCGACGAGCAACTGCTCGACCTCGACGGCACGCGAGACGAAGCCGGGCTCCATCGTGCGCAGCAGCACGAAGAAGTCGATGATGTCCTGCAGGAAACCGGTGCCCAGCACGCGTTCGGCGACGGCGTTGAACGGTCGCGCCGCGGCGGTGAGCACTCGTGAGCGGGCCGGCACGGTCAGCCACTTCAGCAGCGAGCTGGCGAAGAACTCGCGCATGCGACGCGGGGCATCGATGAGGTCGAGGGCGTTGCGCGACGGCGGCGTGTCGACGATGACAAGGTCGTACACGCGCTGTGTGTCGAGGTGGTGCAGTTGCTCCATCGCGAGGTAGTCGTGGCTGTTCACGAAGCGCGACGTGATGTTGTGGTAGAGCGGGTTCGCCAGCACCCGTGCTGCGAGCGCCTGGTCAGGGGCATGGCGGCGGATCAACTCGTCCCAGCCGGCCTTGGTGTCGAGCATGGCCACCCACAGCTCGCCGGCCCACTCGTCGCCATTCGGCGGCGCCACCCGAACCGCATCCGCACCGGCGAACGACGCCACCCGCAGGCCGAGTGCGTCGGCGAGACGGCGCGCCGGGTCGACGGTGATGACGAGCACCCGTCGAGGCGTCCGGCGTGCGGCGTCGAGCCCCATGGCCGCCGAGACGGTGGTCTTGCCGACCCCACCACTGCCGCACACCAGCACCAGCTGCGACGTCTCGAGCACGCCCCCGACCGTCGACGGCGCAGTCGTCGGTGCGGTGTCACCTCGCTCCCGGCTCATGCCAGCTCCATCGACAGTGCGGTGGCGACGGCGTCGACCAGCGGAGGTGCTGCGACGCTGGTGGACGCTGCCGCCTCGGGGACCAGCACCACCGGCACGCGGCGCGTGACACCCGCCGCCGCCAGCCCGGCACGGAGGTGGTCGAGGTGCTCTACTGCACCCGCCCGCCGCCGCGCGGCGTCGCGGGCAGCCTCGAGCACGGCCGCCACGTCACCGGCTGGTCGGTCGACGGCGAGCGCCAGCGAGGTCGCTACCGATGGGCCACCGAGGCGCTCGAGGACGGCTGCGTCGGTGGGCGGGAACCACTGCGACGGCACACGGTTCGCCACGATCGCCGCCACGTCGACATCGGTCGTCGCCCGCACCCGCTCGACCAGCTCGATCGACTCGGTGACCGGCAGTTCCTCGGGCGTCGTCACGACCACCAGACCGGTCCGCCGCGCATCGCCCAGCAGGTCGAGCATCCACTGCACCTGCTCGCGCACCATCCCGACCCGCACCAGGTCGCGGATCACGCGCGGCGACTCGAGCTGGGCCACCACGTGACCCGATGCCTCGGCATCGACGATGACCAGGTCGTAATGGCGTTCCTTCGCCTCCCAGCACACCTTGCCGACCGCGAGGATCTCCTTGACGCCCGGCGCAGCGTCCGCCACGAAGTCGAACGTCCGTGCCAGCGGGCCGATGCGTCCCACGAACGGCACGCGAGCGATCACCCGGATGTACTCGCGCAGCGAGTCCTCGGTGTTCATCGACATCGCGAACAGGTTCGGGCGCACCTCGACCGGGTCGAACCCCGTCGCCTCGGCGCCCGCACCCAGCGCAGCAGCGAGCGCGCCCTTGGCGTCCATCTCGCACACCAGCGTGCGGCGGCCCGCCGCCGCCGACATCGTGGCGAGCGCTGCGGCGACCGTGGTCTTGCCCGTGCCGCCCTTGCCGGTGACGAACAGCAGGTGCCGGTCGACGAGAGTCGTGCTCACACGACCAGCATCACGAAGTCGGGCCGTCCGCCGCCAGTCGCAGCAGGTACTGCCCGTACGGGTTCTTCGACATCGGCTCGGCATTGGCCGTCAGTCGCGCCGCGTCGATCCATCCCGCCCTGAACGCGATCTCGTCGGGTGACGCCACCTGCAGTCCCTGCCGCTTCTGCAGCGTCGCGACGAACGCGCCGGCCTCGTGCAGCGAGTCGTACGTGCCCGTGTCCAGCCAGGCGTAGCCACGGCCGAGCAGTTCCATGTGCAACTGACCGCGTCGCAGGTACTCGGCGTTGACGTCGGTGATCTCGTACTCGCCGCGGGCTGACGGCTGCAGCGACGCCGCGATGTCGACCACCTGCTCGTCGTAGAAGTACAGCCCCGTCACGGCGAAGTTGCTGCGCGGATGCGTCGGCTTCTCCTCGATGCTCAGCACCTTGCCGTCGGCATCGACTTCGGCCACGCCGTACCGCTCGGGGTCCCCCACCCGGTAGCCGAACACGGTCGCGCCCACCGGACGTGACGTCGCGGCGCGCAACTGGTCGACCAGACCGTGACCGAAGAAGATGTTGTCGCCGAGCACCAGCGCGCTGGGCCCGCCGGCCACGAAGTCGGCACCGATGACGAAGGCCTGGGCGAGCCCGTTGGGCACGTGCTGCACGGCGTACTCGAGACGCAGGCCCCACTGCTCGCCGTCACCCAGCAGCGCGCGGAATCCGGGCTGCTCGTGCGGCGTGGTGATGATGAGTACGTCGCGGATCCCCGCCAGCATCAGCGTGGTGAGCGGGTAGTAGATCATCGGCTTGTCGAACACGGGGAGCAGCTGCTTGCTGACCCCGCGGGTGATGGGCCACAGGCGGCTGCCGGTGCCGCCGGCGAGGATGATGCCCTTCACGTCGACCTGTTCCCCACCGTCGCGTGCGTGCTCAGCCGCCGAAGCCGATGCGGCGCTCGCCGTCGGCGGTGCCCAGTTCGATGTAGGCGATCTTTGACGCGGCCACGCCGATGTCGCGACCCTTCTTGTCGGTCAGCCACAGCGTGTCGATGGTGCCCGCCAACGCTGACTCGATCTGGCCCTTCAGCGCGGCGCGGTCGGTGTCGTCGGCCACCTCGAGGGTGATCTCACGGGGGCTCTGGATGACGCCGATGCGAACGTCCACGGTGGTCCTTTCGGGCTCGGGTGTCGGGTCATCGTAGCCGTGGACCGTCACCGGTCGGCCGGGCGCGCCGAGTCGACGGGGTCAGACGATGGTCGCGCAGAACGTGTCGCCCTGCGGGATCGACGCCTGGGTGCTGACGTCGGCGTCGCCGTACAGGGCCCCGAGCATGCCCTTGACCATGCCCCGGTCGACGGCGCAGATGACCGGGTGCTCGACAGCGACATCGCCGAACGGGCAGTGATGGTTGATGATGCGCAGCTGGTTGTTGCGCTGGTCGGCGTGGGCGGCGAAGCCGTGCGCCGTCAGCGCGTCGGCGACCGCCTGCATCGCCGAGCGCAGGCTGCGCTGGCCGGCCGCGAGGTCGGCACCGGTGAGGCCCTGCGCCATCGCACGGCCGTACTCCTGGCCGACCGCTTCGGCCATCGACTCGGCACTGTCGCGGGGCAGCAGCGCGAGTGCCTTGCCCAGCAGCGACAGCACCAGATCGTCGCTGCGCACCTGCACCGCGCCGTCGAGGTCGACCTTGGCACCGGGCGGCACCCGGTAGTGCTTGCTCGGTCGCCCGGCCCCTGCCCCCTCGGCCCGCTCGACGACGACCTCGAGGTACCCGCCTGCGGCGAGCTTGTCGAGGTGGTGCCGGGCGACGTTGGGGTGCACGCCGAACCGGTCGGCCACATGGGCGGCCGTCACACCGTGGTCGGCATCGCGGGCGAACAGGTAGATGCTGCGTCGGGTGGGGTCGCCGAAGGCGTTGGTGATGGCCGACACGGTGGCGGTGAACGATGAGGTCGTGCCGGACACGAGCGGTATTCTACCTACGCGCGTAGTGGTAATTCGGCGCCGCCCGGCACCGACGACCACACACCGGGCCCTGCCCGGACAGACAACGGCCACGGCCGTCGAAGGAGCGAGTCCCCCATGCCCACCACCGACCAGGTCATCGAGGCGCTGCGACCCGTCGAGGACCCCGAACTGCGCCGCAGCATCGTCGACCTCGGCATGGTGCGCGGCGTCACCGTCGACGGCTCGACGGTCAGCGTCGGCATCGCCCTCACGGTCGCCGGCTGTCCACTGCGCAACGAGATCCAACAGCGCGTCACCGCCGCCGTCACGGCGCTCGGTGGCGTCGGCGACGTGCGGATCGACTTTTCAGTCATGACCGACGACGAGCGCGCTGCGGTGCGCGAACTGCTGCACGGCAGCGGCGGCCACACCCACGACCACGCGCACGGCCAGGGCCACGGCCACGCCGAGGGCCGCCCCGTGCCGTTCAACCAGCCCGGCTCGCGCACGCGCCCCATCCTCATCAGCAGCGGCAAGGGCGGTGTCGGCAAGAGCAGCGTCACCGTCAATCTCGCGGTTGCACTCGCCGCACAGGGCCACAGCGTGGGTGTGGTCGACGCCGACATCTACGGCTACTCGGTGCCGCGGATGCTGGGCGCCGACCGCGACCCCGTCGTGCTCGACAACATGCTCGTGCCGCCGGAGGCGCACGGCGTGCGCTGCATCAGCATCGGGTACTTCGTGCCCGAGGGCAAGGCCATCGTGTGGCGCGGCCCGATGCTGCACAAGGCGCTCGAGCAGTTCCTCGCCGACGTGTTCTGGGACGACCCCGACTTCCTGCTCATCGACATGCCGCCCGGCACCGGCGACATCGCGCTCAGCCTCAGCACCTACCTGCCGCGCGGCGAGGTGTACATCGTCACCACCCCGCAGCCGGCCGCGCAGAAGGTGGCGCGTCTGTCGGCCTCGATGGCCGAGACCGTCAAGCTGCCCGTCAAGGGCATCATCGAGAACATGAGTTGGTTCACGGGCGATGACGGCACCCGCTACGAGCTGTTCGGCAGCGGCGGCGGGCGCGAGCTCGCAGACGACCTCGGTGTGCCGCTGCTCGGTCAGCTCCCGCTGGTCCCGGCGCTGCGCGAGGGAGGCGACACCGGACTGCCCATCACCGTGTCGCAGCCCGACAGCGAGGCAGCACGCGCATTCTTCGACATCGCCGCGAAGATCGCGACCGACCTCAAGCCGCGCAAGAAGTTCCTCAGCGCACTTCGCGTCAGCTGACGACCGGCCGGCGGCGTCAGCCCACCGGCTTGCCGTACATCTCGCGCAGTGGGTCGCTGATCAGCTCGAGGCGCTCGCCATCGGGCCCGCGGAAGTACAACGACGACCCGTCGACATGCGCGTACTCGATGCCTGCCGCATCGAGTCGGGCCCTCGCCGCCAGCCACTGGTCGCGCGTCATCGAGATGGCCAGGTGGTGGTGACCACCGAGCACCTCGGCGTAGGGACCGACGTCGACGCCCGGCAGGTCGAAGAACGCGAGTGTGTTGCCCTCGCCGATGTCGAAGAAGAAGTGCGTGCTGCCCTCGTAGTCGCGGTTCTCGAACATCTCGATGAGCGGGAAGCCCAGCAGCCCGTCGTAGAACTCGACGGTCCGCTCGACGTCGCTCGAGATGAGGGCGAGGTGGTGCACACCGCGCGCCGTGCTGGCGGGACGGTCTGCACGCGCCCGCAGGTGACGCTCGGCGATCGACTCGCGCGCTGCCGCCAGTTCGCTGCGGCGCGGTTCGCCGACGCCGTGTCCCACGGCTCAGCCCGCCCCGAGCAGTTTCGACCGGAAGAACTCGAGGACGCGGTCGACGCCCTCCTGCATCCGGTCCTCGGTCAGCACCGAGTGCGCCTTGGCGTGCGGGCTGTCGAACTCGACGGCGATGAACCGCTCGCCGAGCAGCGACCGCAGGGTGTCGAACCGCGTGCCCACGAGCGCATCACCCGTGAACCGCAGGCCCAGCACCTCGCAGCCCGCCTCGGCGCGCTGCACCACCATCAGGGCGTCGTCAGGCGACAGGTTCAGGTCGCCGCCGCGCACCTCGGCCTTCGCGCCACGGCCCGCGGCGAAGGGCAGCGACGGTTGGCTGAGCACCGGGGCGACCATGATGTCGTCGACCATCATCCCGAGCGCGAAGCCACCGCTGAAGCACATGCCGACCGCACCGACGCCCGGACCGCCGGCCTCGCCGTGCAGCCACCGGGCCACCGCGCGCAACCAGCCGATGACCGGTGACGTTGCGCCCGTGGCCCAGTGCGTGAACTCGCGCGAGATGCACACCTTCAGCGCCGACGAGGCCAGGTAGCCGCCGCTCGGCGCGCGTCCCGGCGTGCCCACCAGCGACGGCATCACCACGGTGAAGCCGCTCGCCACCACCTCCTCGGCGAAGGCGAGCACCGACGGCGTGATGCCAGGGATCTCGTGCACGACGATGACGCCGGGGCCAGTGCCCTTGCGGTACACGTCGTGTGTCATGCCGGCCGCGGTGAACGGCGAGCGCGACCACCCCTCGAGCTCGACGGACGGGCTGCGGGTGCTCATGACGCACCCCCGAGCAACTCGAGTGCCCGTTCCGACAGCGCCTCGGCACCGACCTTGAACGATTCGAACTCAACACCATCCTGCTCGCCCATCGCACCGTGAAGGTACCGGGCGTACACCCCTTCGCTGATCACTGCGAGCCGCCAGCACCCGAAGGCCACGTAGTACGAGATGTTGCCCAGGTCGCGACCGGTACGGGTCGCGTACCGCTCGAGCAGTTCGGTGTAGTCGGGGAACCCGCCGGCCGGCGTCGGGTCGTTGGTGCGCATCGTGAGCGGGTTGCCGTCGTACCAGTACACGCCCAGGTAGCCAACGTCGGCGAGCGGGTCACCCAGCGTGCACAGCTCCCAGTCGAGCACCGCCTGGACCCGACCGGTCGACAGGTCGGTGAGCACGTTCCCGAACCGGTAGTCGCCGTGCGCGATCGACACGCCCTGCTGGGCCGGCACAGTGGCACCCAGGCGGCGCGCGACCTCGTCGATGGCCGGCAGCTCGCGGGTCTTCGACTGGTCCCACTGCGTCGACCACCGCTTGACCTGTCGCTCGACATAGCCCTCACGCTTGGCGAGGTTGCCGAGCCCGACGGCATCGACATCGACAGCGTGCAGGTCGGCCAGCACGTCGACGAGGTGGAACCCGGCGGTGCGCCGCTGTGCCTCGCCCAGCAGCGCGCCCTTCTCGGGGCTGTCGAGCACGACACCGTCGACGAAGCCCATCACGTAGAACGGGGCACCGTTGACGGCGTCGTCGTCGCACACCCCGAGGCACCGGGGTACCGGCACCTCCGTCATCCCCACCGCCGACATGATGCGGTGCTCGCGCACCATGTCGTGCGCCGTCGCCAGCACGTGTCCGAGGGGTGGACGGCGCAGCACGAAGCGGCGGCCGTCAGCCCCCGTCACCGCATAGGTCAGGTTCGACCGACCGCCCGCGATCAGCGAGCACGTGAACGGTGCGATCGCACCCTCGACGTTGGCGCCGAGCCACTCGGTCACGCGTGCGATGTCGATTCCCGGAATGTCGTGCCCCACGGGTCCGAACGTAGCGTCAGCGAGCTCGCCCGCAACGAACGGGTCGGGGAGCGACCACCACCGGTGCGGCTCAGCCGGGTCGGCCGCCGCCGCCGCCCTTGTACCAGCGCACGTTCGTGATGCTGACGTACGAGCCGGTCTGCGGTGCGTGCACCATGCGTCCGTTGCCGATGTACAGGCCCACGTGGCCGATCGGCGAGTAGTAGAAGATCAGGTCACCCGGCTGGGCCATGTTGATGGGCACGTGTGGCACGGCGCGGTACTGCGCAGCGCTCTGGTGCGGCAGGTACACGCCGGCCTGGCCCCAGGCCCACTTGGTGAGGCCGGAGCAGTCGAACGCGACGCCCGGTTCCTCGGCGGCGAATCGATACGGCACGCCGAGCTGGCTCAGCGCAGCGTTGACGGCAATGCCTGCCTTGCCCGACACCGGCGGCACGGACACCGAGCCACCGCTGCTGCTGCCTCCGCCACCGGAGTACGCGGTGTTGCGGGTGCGGTTGGTGGCCGATGCCTGGGCGCGGGCCTCTTCTGCTGCCTCGAGCTTGGCCTCGCCGAGCGCACGCTTGGCGGCGTCGTACTTCTCGAGGTACTGCTCCTCGAGTGCACTGAACTCGTTGCGCTTGTCGTCGAGGAACGAGATGAGGTTGCCGGCCTCGGCGAGCTTGGCGGAGAGCACGTCGCGCGCATCGGTGAGGTCGTCGAGCAGGGCGTTGATGTCGTCGACGTTGGCCTCGCCCGAGTCGCTCGCCAGCCGGCTGAGCGCGTCACGCTGCTCGGCCGCGCTGTACGCCGAGGCGTCGGAGAACACGGGGCTCATCTCGGTCGAGCCACCTGCCATGAACCGCGAGAGCGCGATGTCCTGCAGCACGGCCTCGGCACCACCCAACTCGACCGTCATGCGGTCGACGTCGGCCTGTGCCGCGGCGATCTCGACATCGAGCTCGCCCTTGCGGTCCATCGCCTGGCCGTACTCCTCGTCGAGCTGACCCAGTTGGTCGCGCAGGTTGTCGAGCTCGTTGAGCGTGGCGTCGAGGTTGGCCTGCGCATCGGTCACACCGTCTGCGTGCGAGAGCCCGGCCTGCACCATCGACGAGCCGACGAGGGCCACCACCATCACGGCGGCGCGGAGGCGTCCGCCGGGTCGCCCGCCGGCGCGCAGCAGCGCGGCAGCAGGGGCAGGATGACGGTGCGGCGTCATGACGTGGCGAGCCTAGCAAGTATTACGAATCTGTTGCAGATCGCGTGTCGGCTGCCCACGGGCCTATTCCCACTCGATGGTGCCGGGCGGCTTCGACGTCACGTCGTAGACCACCCGGTTCACCCCGGCGACCTCGTTGATGATGCGGTTCGACATCGTCTCGAGCAGGTCGTAGGGCAGGCGGGCCCAGTCGGCGGTCATCGCGTCATCACTGGTGACCGCACGGATGATGATCGGGTGCGCGTACGTGCGCTCGTCTCCCATCACGCCCACCGAGCGGACGTCGGCCGCCAGCACGGCGAAGCTCTGCCAGAGCTGCCGCTCGAGCCCGGCGGCATGGATCTCCTCGCGCACGATGGCGTCGGCGTGCTGCAGGATCGCCACCCGCTCGGGCGTCACCTCACCGAGGATGCGCACACCGAGCCCCGGCCCCGGGAAGGGCTGGCGCAGCACGATCTCGTCGGGCAGGCCCAGTTCGGTGCCGAGCCGCCGCACCTCGTCCTTGAACAGGTCGCGCAGCGGTTCGACGAGCTGCAGCGTCATGTCGTCGGGCAGCCCGCCCACGTTGTGGTGGCTCTTGATGACCGCCGCCGTACCGTCGCTGCCGCCGCTCTCGATGACGTCGGGGTACAGCGTGCCCTGCACGAGGAACTCGGCATCGCTGAGTCCCCCGGTGTGCTCCTCGAAGATGCGCACGAAGAGCTCGCCGATGATCTTGCGCTTCTGCTCGGGCTCGACCACGCCGGCGAGCCGCTCGAAGTAGCGCGGCCCCGCACTGACGTGGATGAGCTCGATGCCCATGTTGCGCCGGAACGTCTCGACGACCTGGTCGCTCTCGTTGCGCCGCATCAGGCCGGTGTCGACGTAGATGCACACCAACTGGTGGCCGATCGCCCGGTGCACGAGAGCCGCGGCCACTGCCGAATCGACGCCACCGCTGAGCGCGCAGATGACCTTGCCGGTACCCACCTTGGCGCGTACCGATGCGACCTGCTCGTCGATGATCGAACTCATCGTCCACCCGGCCCGGCACCCGGCGATGCCGTGCAGGAACGTCTCGAGCACGGCCATACCGTGCGGGCTGTGCACCACCTCGGGGTGCCACTGCACGCCGAAGATGCGCCGACCCGGATGCTCCATCGCGGCGACGGGTGCGTCAGGTGTCGAGGCGGTGCAGACGAATCCCTCGGGCGGCGCAGTGACCGCGTCGAAGTGGCTCATCCACACGTCCTGCTCGTGCGGCGTGCCCTCGAGCAGCGCGCTCTGCACCCCGGTCGAGCGCACGGCGCGGGCTCGCCCGTACTCGCCACGCATGCCGCGGCCCACTGTGCCGCCGAGCTGTTGCGCGATCAGTTGCACGCCGTAGCAGATGCCGAGGATCGGGATGCCGAGGTCGTAGATCGCCGGGTCGAGCGCCGGGGCACCCTCGACGTGCACGCTCTTCGGCCCGCCCGACAGGATGATCGCCACCGGTCGCCGTTCGGCCACCTCGGCGGCCGTGATGCGGTGGCTGACGATCTCGCTGTACACCTTCAGCTCGCGCACGCGCCGGGCGATCAACTGCGCGTACTGCGCGCCGAAGTCGACCACCAACACCGTCTCGTCGCGCTGCGCCATGCGGGCGATGGTAGGCGACCGATGCCCCATCCACCCATGCCGCGTGCGACGATGGCGGCATGCCGACCACGCCCCGCCGACGTCACCTCGGCAGCACCCTCCACCGTGCCGCTGCCACCGGCGCGCTCGTCGCCGGACTGGGACTCGTCACGGCGGCATGCGGCGGCCAGAACCCCTTCGAGGCAGCAGCCACCGCCACCACGGCTCCCGGCGCGACAGCCGCCGGCACCGACACGTCGGTGGTCGACAACGTGTTCATCCCCGAGGACCAGGACCTCGGCAACTGCGTCAGCACCCTGCCGCGCCCGGGGTGCGGCAGCGACGCCCGCGGCGGGTGGCGCCAGTACCTGACGATGGGAGTGCTCGTCGCGGGCCTCGCCTTCGTCGGCTGGCGCATCTCGATCGGCGTCCGCGCCCGCGACGCGGTGGTCAACCGACCCGCCGACGGCACGTCCACGCCCGACGACACCCGCCCCTGACGCCGCGCCGCACGTCACGGCACCATCCGTCGCCACCGAGCGTCACCACGCCGGCGATTCCCTGTTGTCCGTCGCGTCGCGGGTCTGCTAGCACGACGTGATGACACCCGACGAGTTCCGAACGCACGGTCACGCGCTCATCGACTGGATCGCCGAGTACCTCGAGGGTGTCGAGCGCTACCCGGTCGGCAGCGCCGTCGCACCGGGTGACATCCGCGCGTCGCTGCCCGAGCACCCGCCGAGCGACGTCGAACCGTTCAGCGAGGTGCTCGCCGATCTCGACCGTGTCGTCATGCCCGGCATCACCCACTGGCAGCACCCCAGTTTCTTCGCGTACTTCCCTGGCAACACCAGCTACCCCGCAATCCTCGGCGACCTCGCCGCGTCGGGCCTCGGCGTGCAGGGCATGAGCTGGGTGACGAGCCCCGCCTGCACCGAGGTCGAGACGCTGATGCTCGACTGGATGCAGGAACTGCTGGGCCTGCCCGAGCGCTTCCGCAGCACGAGCGAGCACGGTGGTGGTGTCATCCAGGGCTCGGCCAGCGAGGCCACGCTCGCCTCGATCCTCGCCGCACGCTGGCGCGCCACGGGCGGCACCATCAACACCGACGGCGACACCTCGCACCTCGTCGCCTACTCGACGTCACAGGCGCACAGCAGCATCGAGAAGGGCCTGCGCATCGCCGGCATCGGCACCGATCGCATCCGCATCGTGCCTCACGACGACGCATTCGCGATGCGCGCCGACGAGCTGCACCGCATGGTCCAGGCCGACGTCGCTGCAGGGCTCATGCCGTTCTGGGTGTGTGCCACGGTCGGCACGACGAGCTCGCTGGCGTTCGACCCGGTGCGCGCGATCGGCGAGGTCGCCCGTGCGCACTCGATGTGGCTCCACGTCGACGGTGCCATGGCCGGCATGGCGACCCTCGTGCCCGAGTACCGCTGGATGCTCGACGGCTTCGAGCACGTCGACAGCTACTGCACCAACCCACACAAGTGGATGGGTGTCAACTTCGACTGCGACCTGTTCTGGACCACCGACCGTGCGGCGCTGCTCGGTGCGCTCAGCATCCTGCCCGAGTACCTGCGCTCGAAGGCCGCCCAACAGGGCTCGGCGATCGACTACCGCGACTGGCAGATCCCGCTCGGGCGCCGCTTCCGGTCACTCAAGCTGTGGTTCACGATCCGCGCAGGTGGTGTCGCCGATGCGAAGGCGATGTTCCGCCGCCACGTCGGGATCACACAGCGCCTCGCCGAGCGGGTGACGGCCGACCCACGGTTCGAGATCGTGGCGCCGAACCCGCTCAACCTGCTGTGCGTCCGGCTCGTCGCGGGCGACGCGGCGACCGACTCGCTCATCGAGCGTGCCAACGCGTCGGGTGCCGCGCTGTTCACACGAACCGTGCTCGACGGCCGCGTGGCCTGCCGCATCTCGGTCGGTGGCCGGACCACCGACGAGCGACACGTCCTCGCGGCATGGGAGTTGCTGCAGTCGTTGGCCGACGGTTGACTGCCGCGATCGGCCGTCCGACGGCCCGTCGTCTCGCCCGGTGCAGACCGGGCCAGCACACCGTCACCTGAACGGAGCACCCTGTGCGAGCACGCGCTGCGTTGCTCGTCGCGGCCACGAGCTGTCTGGCCGCCGCCTTGTTCGTCCTGTTGCCCGTCGTGCACCGCGCGTCGGCCACCACGCCCGTCCGCTCTGCGGCCGCCGACCGGTGGTTCGTCGACACGATGCTGTACCGGGTCACACTCAGCCAGTTCCTCGCCAACGTCGGCGTCGACCGGTGGTTCGACTGGTCGACCGACTGGTGCTCGGCACCGCTCATCGGCAGCACCGGCCGCTCGTTCGACTTCCCCCCCGCGTGTCGTCGGCCCGCCTTCGGGTACCGCCACCTGCGGCTGCTCGACCG
>JBMSSR010000027.1:0-17322 GCA_049424465.1 Ilumatobacteraceae bacterium | reverse complement strand
CTGACCAATGTCGGCGCTGCAGCAGCAGGACACAACGCGACGGCGATGCTGACGCTGGACAATCCGGCGCTGGATTGGATTTCGCTGGCCAAAGGTTTCGGCGTGGCGGCAGGGCGGGCGACGACGCTCGATGAACTGGGGCAGGCGTGCCAGCTGCACGCGACCCAGCGCGGCCAGCACGTTGCTGAGGCGGTAGTTGAAGCCCACCTCGCGGTGCTCGTAGTGCTCGACGGGCTGGCGGGCCTGCGTGCTGAGGTGGCGCACGCGGTCGGCCAGTCGCGTCTCGGGGCTGAGCACCATGCCGCCGCCGCTGGTGGTGATGATCTTGTTGCCGTTGAAGCTGAAGATGCCGATGTCGTCCAACGTGCCGGCGGGGCGACCCTTGTAGGCGGCACCCAGCGCCTCGGCCGAGTCCTCGACCACCGGCACGCCGAACTGGCGGCAGATCTCCATGATCGGGTCGAAGTCTGCGGCCTGGCCGTACAGGTCCACCACGACCACGGCCTTGGGCATGCGGTTGATGCGACGCGCCCGGCTGAACTCCTCGGCCAGCAGGTCGGGGCTCATGTTCCAGCTGGTGTCGTCGCTGTCGATGAACACCGGCTCGGCACCGCAGTAGCGCACCGCGTTCGCACTCGCCGCGAAGGTGAAGGTGCTGACGAAGACCTCGTCACCCGGCTTGACGCCGAGGGCCAGCAGGCTGAGGTGCAGGGCTGCGGTGCCGCTGCTGAGCGCCACCGTGGCCGGCCAGCCGACGTAGTGCGCCATGTCGCGCTCGAAGGCCTCGAGGTCGGGGCCCGCCGGGGCCACCCAGCCGCCTGCGACCGCAGCGGCGACCGCCTGCTGCTCGAGGTCACCGACGTCGGGAGGGGAGAGGAAGATTCGCATGGCGGCCCTGCGGCCAGACTAGCGGTCGCTGTCGGTGGCGCTGCCGGGGCGCAGCGCGGTCGCGCCATGCAGGTTGGCCGTCGCCCGCGCCACCCGCCGGTAGCCGCGAGGCCGCGGGCCGTGGTCGGCGAACCGTTCGGCCGGGTTCATCGCGTGGACCTCGTGCACCAGACCGGCACCCGCCAGTGCGGCCAACGAGGCGATGGCGGCGACGATCATCGTGCTGCCGCCGACACGCAACGGCGGGCGCCAGCGCGCGCCGTGCCGTTCGACCGAACGACGCCGGGGCTCACCACTCGAGCGGCTCCCGGACAGGCATGCCCAGCGACACCAGTTGCTCGAGGCGGTCGCGCATGCTGAGGCGCGGCCGCTCGAACATGTCGGACACGGTCGCGATCGTCAGCGGGGCGGCCTGCACGTGGCTGACCAACGGGTGCACCATGCGCGTGTCGTCCTCGCCGTCGGCGAACAGTTCTTCGTGCAACTTCTCGCCCTTGCGCAGGCTGGTGAACTCGATCGGGATGCTGGGCACGCGCTGGCGGGCGAAGCGCGTCGCCACGTCGAGAATGCGCACCGGCTCGCCCATGTCGAGCACCAGCACCTCGCCGCTGCTGCCGATCGCGCCGGCATAGATGGTCAGCCGCACGGCCTCCTGCACGGTCATGAAGAACCGCGTCACGTCGGGGTGCGTCACCGTGATGGGGCCACCGCGCGCCACCTGCTCGGAGAAGATCGTCAGCACCGAGCCACGGCTGCCCAGCACGTTGCCGAAGCGGACGCTGACGTACTTGCCCGTCGCGGTCGCGTCGAACGCCATGCTCGCCGTCAGGCGCTCGGTCACCCGCTTGCTGAGGCCCAGCACGCTGATCGGGTTGGCCGCCTTGTCGGTGCTGATGTTGACGAAATGATCGGTACCCACCTCGGCAGCCGCCGCAAGCACGTGATGGGTACCGAAAACATTCGTCTTCCACGCTTCGCCCGGCGCTTGCTCGAGCATCGCGAGATGCTTGAGCGCAGCCGCGTGGAAGACGACCTGGGGCCGGTGGTGGCGGAACACCTCGTTGACGCGATCTGCATCGCGGATGTCCGCCAGCACCAACGAATCGGAATCGAGCGTCGTGCGACCCTCGATGGACAGCTGCACCGCTGCCAGCGCGCTCTCGTCGCGGTCCAGCATGACCAGCCGGGCCGGGCCCAGCTGCGCCAGCTGGCGGCACAGCTCGCTGCCGATGCTGCCGCCGGCACCGGTCACGAGCACACGGCGACCCTGGATGTACTGGGCCACCGCGGCGTAGTCGATGTCGGCCGCATCTCGACCGAGCAGGTCGTCCTCGCTCACCGGGCGGATGTCGCTGGCCATCGGCTGGGTGAACATGTCGGCGACGCGCGGCAGCATGTACAGCGGCAGGTCGGCCTCGCGGCACATGTCGTTGACCACGCGGATGTGCTCGGCCATACGGCTGGGGATCGCGAACAGCACGGCGTCGGGGCGCACCTTGCGGATGACCGCCGGCAGGTCGGCGATCGTGCCCTCGACGCGCACGCCCTGGATGCGGTAGTTGCTCTTGGACGGGTCGTCGTCGACCAGCGCCACCGGGCGGTAGCTGCCAGGGGGCGCGTCGAGCAGCACCCGGACGATGCTGCTCGCCGCGTCACCTGCTCCCACCACCAGGAGCCGGCGATCATCGACGGTGTGCAGACGGCGGCGCAGGCTCATGCGGCGCAGGGTGCGACCGGCCACCATGAGGTCGAGGGCGAAGGTGCCGGCGAGGAACGGCACCGCGCGACGCATGACCTCGTCGCCCGCAACCGCCAAGTAGAGGGTGACCGCAGCGACCGTGAAGCACACGGTGGCGGTGAGGACCAAGAGTTCCTCGAGGCTGCCGTACTTGTAGCGACCCCGGTAGAGGTGGAGCGACAGACCGATCGCCAGCTGGAACGCCACTGCCAGGCCGACCATGATCGCCACCTGGGCGGTCGGCACCTTGTGCACGCCTGCGTAGTGCAGCGTCTTGACCACCGGCAGGGCGACGACCCAGCAGGCAGCGTCGGCGAGGAACTGCAGGAGGGGACGAACCCTCCACCACGCCGACGCGCCCGCCCGCTCGGTCGAACGACCGCCCGCGACCTGGGTGCCCTCCGGATGCTCGGTTGTCGATCCGTCGATCACTGGTCACGCTGCCCGTGCGGTCCCACCGCCGAGGTTCTCCTCGGTGACAGAGGACTGTCACCTTGAGGAACTCCGGCAGAACTGTTGTCGGTTGCCTGAACACGGGCCGAACGGCACGTGTCCTTGCTGACGCCAATGTTCGCCGCTCGGTGCGGGAGGGGCAACCAACGCAGGTAGGTTTCCAGCGGTATATTTCTCATTCTCAGGTATGAGGAGTCTGACATGACACCACGCAGAGTGTCCTCATCGGCACACGCTGGACCGTCGCCCGCGCCCGTCGCTGGAGCGCCCGCCATGCCCATCAGCGTGGTCGTCGCCGACGCCCACGAACTGATGCGCGCCGGCCTCACCATGCTGATCGACCAGGCATCCGACCTCGCGGTCGTCGGCGAGGCCGGCAGCGGTGAGCAGGTGCTGGCCGTGCTGCGTGCCACTCGCCCGCGTGTCGCACTCGTCGAGGTGGGACTGCCCGGGATGAGCGGCATCGACGTGTTGCGGGCCGTCGTGGCCGACCGCGACCTCGGGACCCAGGTGGTCATGCTGACCACCTACGACCACGACGAGTTGGTGCGCGAGAGCTTTCGCGCCGGCGCACGCGGGTACCTGATGAAGACGGCGCCGCCGACAATGGTGCTCGACGCCATCCGCGCCGCCGCCTCGCCGCGCGGCGGCAGCATGCTGTCACCCGAGATCACCCAGCGGCTGGTCGACGACAGCCTGCGGTCGCCCGCCGCCACACAGTCCGCCGAGCACGACCTGTCGCGACTGACCGAGAGCGAACTGCGCGTGCTGCGCCTCGTGGCACGCGGGCTGAGCAACCTCGAGGTCGCCGGTCGTCTGTCGGTCAGCGAGGCCACCGTGAAGAGCCACATGTCGGGCGTCCTGCGCAAGCTCGACCTGCGCGACCGCGTGCAGTGCGTCATCGCCGCGTACGAGGCCGGCCTCGTGACACCGGGTCGTGGATAGGGCAGGCTGTGCCGACGGGGGAGGGGCGATGAGCGACGACGCAATGCTGGGCGGTTCGGTGACGCGGCCACCGGGGGTCGACGACGACCTGACCTTTGCGTTCGGCAACGCGCAACCGCTGCAGACCACGTGGGAGGACGTGCAGCGCTGGCAGCTGCTGATGGCCGGCCTGCCTGTCGCGGTCATCGCCACCGATGCGCAGGGGACCGTGTTGGTATGGAGCGCGCACGCATCTGCGCTGTACGGATGGACCGCCGAGGAGGCACTCGGCAAACCCGTCCAGGACCTGACCGTCGGGCCCACCGACCAGGACGTCGCTGCGTCGATCATGGCGAGCGTGGCCGGCGGCAATGTGTGGGAGGGCGAGTTCACCGCGACCCGCCGCGACGGCAGCACCGTCGACATCCACGTCATCGACGCGCCCATCTTCGGATCGGTGGGCGAGATCATCGGCATCATCGGCCTGTCGGTCGACGTGTCCGACCAGCGAGACGAGATCCGCAGCTCGCTGCGGCGCGTGCGCGATGCGTCGCTGCGTGCGCTCGTCGAGGTCGACGTCGAGCGGCGCCGCATCGCGATGGAGCTGCACGACGACCTCGGCCAGACGCTGACCGCGATGCGCAGCGAGTTGCTGTGGCTGCGCGAACGCAGCGACGGTGCCCACGACGACATTCTCGAGCGGGTCGACCAGTTGATCGCAGACGGCATCGACAGCGTGCACCGCGTGTGCGAGGACCTGCGGCCGCGGCTGCTGCACGAACTGGGTGTCGAGGAGTCGATCCGCATCATGTCGAGTGACACGGCGCGGCGCATCGGTGCCGAGGCGTACGTCCGTGTCGACGACCTGCCGCTGCTGACGCCGTACGCCGCGCTCGCCATCTACCGCGCGGCGCAGGAGTGCCTCACCAACATCGAGCGCCACGCCTCCACCAGCGCCGGCGTCACGTGCGTCCTGCACGAGGTCGCGAGCACCCATACCTACGACGAACCTGCCGTCGAACTCACCGTCGCCAGCGACGGCGGCACCTATGCCGGTCAGGTGGGCCACGGCCTCAGCCAGATGCGCAACCGGCTGAACGCGATCGGCGGCACGATGACCGTCGAGGGCATGGTCGGTGGTGGCGTCACCGTGTCGGTCGCAGTGCCCACCGCGATCGCCTACGCGCCCGACCCCGAGCCCGGTGACCTGGTCGAGCGGCGCGGCCACCTGTGGTACCTCACCGAGCGCGTGCTGCACCGGGATCGTCCTCGCTGATGGCGGCAGCGCGGCGTATCAGGGTGATGATCGTCGACGACCATCCCGTCATGCGCGCGGCCACACGGCGGTTCCTCGACGACCGTGCGGGCGTCAGCGTCGTGCACGAGGCCGAGTCGATCGACGGTGCGCTGGCCTTCGCTCCCGGTGAGGTCGACGTCATCGTGCTCGACCTCTCGATGCCGGGCACCAGTGGCCTGGACGGTGCGCCGGCGCTGAAGCAGCAGTTCCCCGGGGCGCGCATCCTGATGCTCACCGTCTACAACGACCCGGCCATCGCCCGTTCGGCGACGGCGGCCGGCATCGAGGGATTCATCACCAAGGGGTGCGCACCCGCCGACCTGGTCGGTGCGGTCCTGGCCGTTGCGACGCACGGCTCGTTCGTGCCGCCCGACCTCGAACAGGCGATGCGCGCAGCGCCCACTGCCGACGCATTGTCGCCACGAGAGCTCGAGGTGCTGCGGCTACTCATCGACGGGGTGCGGGTCAGCGACATCGCCGAGCAGTTGGGCATCAGCCTGAAGACGGCGAGCACCTTCAAGAGCCGCATCCACGCCAAGACGCGCTGCTCGACGCTCGACCAGCTGATCGGCTACGCCGTCAAGCACCAGCTGCTGCCGACCAGCCTCGGCGGCGCCCCCATCGACCCCACCACGGTGTGACGCCGTTGTCAGCGTGCCGCCCCACGGGCCGCCGCAGGACGGAGTGCGTGTGCCCGGGTGACGTTCGGCCCTGCTGGGATGTGCTCGCGAGGGGGACACTGAGCGTGGCGAGCGAAGGGAGTGCACATGACGAAGGATCTGGCCCGCACGATCGTGGTCGGTGTCGACGGCTCGGAGGGGGCGACGCGGGCGCTGCGGTTCGCGCTCGACGAGGCAGCAGTGCACGACTGGCGCGTGCTGCTCGTGCACGGTGTCGACGTCGGCCTGTCGGCGGCCGACCCCTACGGCGGGGGAGCGGTACTCGAACAGTTGCAGCAGGCTGGTCGTGCT
Organism: Ilumatobacteraceae bacterium; assembly: GCA_049424465.1. GTDB lineage: Bacteria > Actinomycetota > Acidimicrobiia > Acidimicrobiales > Ilumatobacteraceae > UBA668. The sequence continues at coordinate 11,051 of JBMSSR010000027.1, read as the reverse complement.
GCCCTGGACGCAGCGGCTGCTGACGCGGTGAAGGCCGGGCTCGAGGTCGAGACCACGCTCGAAATCGGCTCGCCGGCGTACGCGCTGATCGACGCGGCCAAGGGAGCCGCGATGCTCGTGGTCGGCAGCCGTGGCCACGGTGGGTTCATGGGCCTGCTGCTCGGCTCGGTGTCGAGCGCGTGCGTGCACCATGCGCACTGCCCGATCGTGGTGGTGCCCAAACCTTCCTGACGGTCACCGGGCAGCACCACCTGCGGTATCGGCGTCAGTGCGGGCGCCGACGCCGATATCGCACCATCGACGCGCTGTCGGCCGGTGAGGCCGCAGTCGGGGTGAGCGCAGTGCGTGTCAGCGTGCTCAGGTGAGCGGTGTCAGCGAGACGAGGTCGGCGCGGAAGGTCTCGAGATAGGTGACGGCACCGATCACGCCGGAATCGTTGCGGGTCTCCTTGCTGGACACCATCGACAGCGGCAGTCCGCTGCGGTCGAGCCAGTAGTCGATGACCGAGTGCTCGAAGAAGTCGCCGCCGTCCCACGTGATCGTCAGCCGCACGTGGAAGGCCTCGACGGTGACACCCTCGATCGTGCGGTCCTCGGCACCGAGTACCTCGAACCTGGCCGGCCAGTCCCGGCCGTCGGTCGTGCACCGCACCTCGACCGGTGCCCACGCGCCGGCCATCGGGTCGTCGACGTACGCGGCGGGCAGCATGAGCACGTCGTCGGGGCAGACGGTGGGCGTGCGCTCGTCCTGTGAGAAGAACTGGTGGTGCCACACGGCCACGCCGTCGCCACGCCACACGATGCCCTCGGGCGTCGCGCAGATGCCCCACTCGTCAGAGCGCTCCTCGAGTGGTGTCCACGTCAGCACCGCACCGCATCCGGTGTGGACCACCGTGAGGGTGGTCTCTGCCGGATAGGTGTGCGTCGCGCCACCGAGGATGTCGACCGACTCCTCGCCGGTGGTGGCGTAGCGGTACACGCCCTCGGCCGGCACGGTGACCGGTGGCGCGGGTGGCGCGGTGGTCTCGGGCGTTGTCGACGGCACCGTGGCCGCTGTGACCGTCGACGTGCTGGGCGCCGTGTTGGCACGGAAATCGTCGACGGCGTCATCGGCATCGACGAGCGTCGCCGAGTCGCGCGGCCACACCTTGAAGTAGCCGATCGGCGCCGCGACGAGCAGCGCGAGCGCGGCGAGCAACAACTTGGTGCGCGTCCGCAGGCGAGTACGTCCGCCCGTCGCCGCCACCGGGTCACCGCCACCCTCGGTCATGGACTGAACCCTACCGACCCTGCGAAACCCCCCGCCGCACCGTGCGGCACCGGTCGGCTGGGCTACAGCTCGACGATCTCGACGAGGTCACCGATACCGGCGAGGTCGCGGGTGTTCCGGGTGACGAGACGCGCGCCGTGGGCGTGCGCTGTCGCAGCAATGATGAGGTCCATTGAGCGAGAGCGAGCAGTTCGGCCCGCGCTCACCACGGCAGCGGCGAGTTGGCCGTAGCTGGCAGCGACGCGATGGTCGACAGGGATCGCCTCGAATTCCTGATGCAGGAACGTCAGTCGGCGCAGCCGCTCGGCTCGGACGGTGGCGTCAGATGCGACCAGCACACCGAAGTGAAGTTCGGCGAGCGAGGCGGCACTGATCGCAAGTTCGCCCGGCAGTTCGTGCTCGAGGCCGGCGACGAGCACGCTCGTGTCAAGGACGGAGCGCATCGACATCTGCCCAGGGATCACGCGGCGCGTCGTCGATGAGGGCTCGGTCGTGGAGCCACGTCGGGTCGTCGGCGCCGGTGAAGAGTTCGGCGAGATCGACCCACGTGCGCCATCGGCGAGGTGCCGGGGGCACCAGCCGCGCCGCAAGTCGGCCGTTGACGGTGATGTCGATCTCGTCGCCAAGTTGCACGCGGCGCACGAGTTCGGATGCATCCTGACGTAGTTCGCGCAGCCCCACAGTGGTCATACCCCCAACAGTAGCACATGTGCTACTTGCTCTGTCCTGACACCGCTGTGTGTGCAGCGACCGGGTTCCGCACGCAAGAGTGCAGGCGGTTCGACGTCAGTTGCGCCGGGAGGCAGCGAACAAGCGTCAGGCCATTCGTTGGCGGGTGGGCTCGACCTTGTAGATGATGCGGCGGTCGGTGGGGCCGAACGTGTACGGGCCGTTGACGTACTTGTGGCTGAGCATCTCGATGTGGTCGGCGGCCTCCTGGCCCACGACCGTGCCGACGACGCGCCCGCGCACCTCGGCGTAGTGGTACGGATTGTTCGCGTCCCACACCATCACGGTCACGCGGGCGTCGCCGTCCATCGCGGTGGCCTTGGCGCGACCGAGTTCGGTGTTGATGAGCATGTACTCGTCGTCGGCATCGACCCACATGACATGTGTCATCGGGTGACCGCTCTTGGGCATGACGGTGAGGGCGGCGAAATTCTTCGCACGGGCGAGGTCGCGGATGGCGGGATCGAGCATGGTGCGAGGGTACCGACGTCGGCGCCCGTCGCCGCAGCGCCGGACGGCCCGCTGGATCGACCTGCTGACCCGTCGCTCGGGCGAAGGTCGGGACCCGTCAGCGGCGTGAGCTGCCGGCGGCGACGATCGCGTCGAACTCGGCCTGCGTGAGCGGCAGCACGCTGAGACGCGACCCCTTGGCCAGCAGGCGGCAGTTGGCGAGTTCGGGCAGCGTGCGCAGTTCGTCGAGCGGCACGAGGCGCAGTCGCTTGACCGGCGCGATCGTCACCCAGTCCCAGCGCGGGTCATCGGGGTTGGACGACGGGTCGAAGTACTTGCTGCGCGGGTCGAACTGCGTCGGGTCGGGCTCGGCGGTCTTGACCACCTTCGCCACGCCGGCTGCACCGGGCGGCGTGGCGTTCGAGTGGTAGAAGATCGCGAGGTCGCCCTTCTTCATCGCGCGCATCGAGTTGCGCGCCTCGTAGTTGCGCACGCCGTCCCAGCCCTCGCGCTTGACGCGCACGAGGTCGTCGTACGAGAAGACATCGGGCTCACTCTTCATCAACCAGCACGCCATGGGCGGCGAACCTAGTGGGTGCGGACGCGGATGATGCGCTCGTACAGGTCGCGGTACTGCGCGGCAGCGGTGGACCAGCCGACGTCGCTGGCCATGGCGCAGTGCTGCACGCTGCGCCACGCGTCGCGGTCGGCGAACAGGTCGCACGCGCGGTGCAGCGCGTGGCTGAGGTTGTCGGCGTCGACCGGGTGGAACAGGAATCCCGTCGCCGCCCTCGAGGCCATCGCTGCCGGGTTGGCGTCGATGACCGTGTCGGCCAGACCGCCGACGCGTGCGACCACCGGCAGGGTGCCGTAGCGCAGGCCGTACAGCTGGGTGAGCCCGCACGGCTCGAAGCGGCTCGGCACGACGATGGCGTCGCTGCCCGCCTGCATGCGGTGCGACAGCGTCTCGTCGTAGCCGATCGTCACGGAGACCCGACCGGGGTGGTTCTCGGCGACGCGTCGCACGCCGTCCTCGAGCTCGCGGTCGCCCGCGCCGAGGACCGCGAACTGCGCGCCGCGCCCCGCCATCATCGGCATCACCTGGGCGAGCACGTCGATGCCCTTCTGGTGGGTGAGGCGGCTGACCACGCAGAACAGCGGCACGTCGTCGCGCTGTTCGAGGCCCAGCTCGGCCTGCAGGGCGCGCTTGTTGACGGCCTTCCCATCGAAGTTGCGGATCGAGTAGTGCACGTACGGCGGTACCAGCGCGGCGTCGGTCCCCGGGTTCCACAGGTCGTCGTCGATGCCGTTGACGATGCCCGTCAGCGAGTTGGCGCGCGAGCGCAGCAGCCCGTCGAAGCCCATGCCGTGCTCGGGTGTGACGATCTCGGCGGCGTACGTGGGGCTCACCGTGCTGACGTGGTCGCACCACGACACACCCGCCTTGAGGAACGACAGGTTGCCGTAGAACTCGAGGCCGTCGAGGCGCTCGGCCTCCCACGGCAGGCCCAGTTCGCGTGCCGTCGACATCGGGAACTGGCCCTGGAACGCGAGATTGTGGATGGTGAGCAAGGACGTCGGTGCGCCGGGGCGGGGGTCGTAGTGCAGGTACGCCGCGGTCAGCGCCGCCTGCCAGTCGTGCAGGTGCACGACGTCGGGTCGCCACACGGCGTCGGGGTACAGCCAGTGCACGCGACCCAGCGCGATGTCGGCTGCGGCACGGCTGAGCGCGCCGAAGCGCAGGTGGTTGTCGGGCCAGTCGTGGCCGTCAGGGCCGATGTAGGGGCCGCCGCCGGCGCGCTCGAACAGGTGCGGGGCGACGAGCAGGAACAGTCGCGCGCCCGTGGTGGCGACACCGGTGAGCAGCGTGGCCGACCCGCCGAACAGGTCGTGCCACCTCGCCACCGCCAACTGCGCCTCGACCTGCTCGAGCACTCCCGGGTAGGCGGGCAGCAACACGTGCGCCTCGACACCGAGGCCTCGCAGTGCCGGTGGCAGTGCACCCACGACGTCGGCGAGCCCACCGGTCTTCACCAGCGGATAGCACTCGGACGACACGAAGAGAACCTTCACGCCCACACGGTAACCCCACTGTCTGCGCGGGTCGGTACGGGGTACATTTCGTCCATGGCTGGACCGAAGGTGCTCGTGATGGTGCTGGCGGGTGGCGAGGGCAAGCGGATGCTCCCGCTCACCAAGGACCGCTCGAAACCGGCAGTCCCGTTCGGCGGCGCGTACCGCATCATCGACTTCGCACTGTCCAACTTCGCCAATGCCGGCTACCTGAAGATCGTGGTGCTGACGCAGTACATGAGCCACAGCCTCGACCGGCACATCAGCCAGACGTGGCGCTTCAGCGCGCTGCTCGGCAACTACGTCACCCCGGTGCCCGCGCAGATGCGGCGTGGGCCGCACTGGTTCGCCGGTTCGGCCGACGCGATCTACCAGAACATCAACCTGATCACCGACGAGGACCCCGACGTGGTGTGCGTGTTCGGTGCCGACCACATCTACCGCATGGATCCGCGCCAGCTCGTCGACCATCACGTCGCGGTCGGCGCCGGTGTCACGGTGGCGGCCATCCCCGTTCCGTACGAGGAGGCGAAGGCGTTCGGCGTCATCGAGACCGACGAGACCGGCCGCATCCTCGCCTTCCACGAGAAGTCGCCCAACCCGCCGACGATGCCGGGTGACCCGACGCGCTGCCTGGCGAGCATGGGCAACTACGTGTTCGACACGCAGACGCTCATCGACATCGTGTCGCCGACCGGAGACGACGACATCCCCACCGACATCGGTGGCCACGTCATCCCTGCGCTCACCAAGCAGGGCGTGGCGCACGTGTACGACTTCAGCAAGAACATCGTGCCCGGCCAGGACGAGCGCGAGAAGGGCTACTGGCGCGACGTCGGCACCATCGACTCGTACTACGACGCCAACATGGACCTGCTCGCACCGGTGCCCGTGTTCAACCTGTACAACGACCAGTGGCCGGTGTTCACCCGTCACGAGAGCAACCCACCGGCGAAGATCTCGCGCGGCGTGTACGGCGAGCCGGCCTTCGTCGACGGCAGCCTGCTGTGCAACGGCAGCATCGTCACGGGCGGTCACGTCGAGCGCAGCATCGTGTCGCCGGGGTGCGTCGTGCACCACGACGCGCACGTCACCGACAGCATCCTGATGCCCGGTGTCGAGGTCGGGGCCGGGGCGCGCATCAACCGGGCGATCATCGACAAGAACGTGGTCGTGCCCGAGGGCATGCGCATCGGCTTCGACCACGTGGCCGACGCAGAACGGTTCACCGTCAGCGAGCGCGGCATCGTGGTCATCAGCAAGGGCATGGTGCTGTGACGAGTCGCGCCGCCCGGCGCGCCCTCGCCGGTTCGCTCGTCGTGGCCGGTGTGTTGGTCTCCTGCGGTGGAGGTGGTGACGAGTCGATGACGACGCAGTCGCCCGGCCAGACGGGTGTGCCGCAGGCGGTGGCACCTGCAGGCACCGCGAGCGAGAACGGACAGCAGGCCGGCCAGCAGGGGAGTGGCCAACAGGTCGGTGACGCCGAGTTCGCCGCGCTGCCGACGCTCGACTCGTTCCTCGCCACGCCGAGCGACCGATTCCTGGTCGACGTCGACGTAATGAACGGTGGCCACCCGTTCCTCGGGTCGCGGTCGGTCAGCCCGCACAGCGGTGGCCACGTGCTGTTCGAGGGAATGTCGGCGACGTGGCCCAAGGGCGGTACTGCGCCCACCGACTACCCGGCCGTCTACGCGGTCGCCGACGGCGTCATCACGCACATCGACCGCTCGTTCGACAACGGTCAGTTCGACCGCTACGGCATCTACCTGGCCATCGCACGTGTCGACGACACCAGCGACGCGGTGTGGAACTTCGAGTACAGCATCGAGCCAATGGTGGCCGAACCGTCACCCGGCTTCTACTCGACCTTTCTCGTTGTCCACGAGGGCGATGTCGTGCGCAAGGGTGACGTCATCGCGTACATGTACGTGCCACCCGACAACCACGGCACGCACATCCACTTCGAACTGATGAACAGCGCGACGAATGCGTTCGCGGCTGCGGCGATCTTCAGTGCTGACGTGCTCGAGCAGTTCGCGGCGAAGTGGGGTGGGTTCGGCTTCGAGGGCGGGGGGAACGGCCAGCAGGGCACGCCGATCGGGGTGTGTCAGGGCTGGATGCTCGCCGCCGACGAGAACCCGTTCGGCACGGGCGAGGTCGACTGCCTCTGAGCGGCCTGTTGGCCGAGCCGTGATGCTCGGTCGTCACAGCGGCCTGCACGCGGCTCAGCGCGTGACGTCGGCGGTGAGGTCGGGCGGCTGTTCGTCGCCGCCCATCGAGTTGCTGACCCGCGAGGCGAGATCGCTGTCGTTCAGGATCGCCCGGGCGATGGGGCCGGCCAGACGCCCGCCGATCGGGATCTGCCCCGACGCGACTGCGGCGATGAGTGCGCTCGACACGACGGCCGCACCCGCCTGCACCTTCGACCAGTCGACGTCGCCCGCCATGGCGCGCATGCGCTCCTTGGTCTCGGCGGCCTTCTCGGCGGAGACGGCACGCACCGAGGCCCAGTCGACCGAACGCAGCGCGGCTGCGACGGCGCTGACGTCGTCGTCAGGTGTCGCCTCGTTGGTCGACGCGGCGGCGTCGGGCGACGTGGCTGACGCGGCGGGCTGCTGCTCCTCGGCGAGACCCCGTTCGTACTCGGCCTTCAGGCGCTGGGCGAACTCGGTGGCACGCACCTTCGCGGCAGCGGGCTCGGCCTTGGTCACGAGCCGGGCAGCGAGACGTCCCAATCGTTCGGCGACCATGTGTGCATCGTACGGCACCTGTTGGCGTGCCGGTCGCCGGAGCACGATCGGCGGGGCGGCGACGCCGTCACCGGGTGGGGCGACTCTTGCGCGTCGGCGTGCGCGGAGCTCGGTCGACGAGGGCGCGCACGAGGGCCGACAGCCCGAGCTCGAACGCCGCATCGTTGTTCTGCTGCACGCCGTCCGACTGGCGCGTCATCGCGTCGAACGACGCATTGCGGAGTTCGCGCAGCCGACTGGCGCGCATGGCGTGGTGATGAGGCGCGCCAGCAAAGTCGAAGATGATCGCGCCGAGGACGAAGGATTCGAACGCCTGATACGCGGTCGTGAGCGCCGAGTCGGTGTAGCCGAGTTCCTCGAACATCGCGACGATCGCCGAGGTGGCTGTCGTCGTGTTGTCGATGGGATTCACCAGGACGAGCATGGTCCCCGCCATGTTGGGGTGATCCATGAACACCTGACGTGTCGCGCGAGCAATCCGCATCAGACGTTCCTCGGGCGTACCCGACGGATGCTCTTCGAGGGCCGCGGCGACCTTGCCGACCAGCCGCTCCTTCGACGCGCCGATGAGGTCGTCCTTGTCGCGGAAGTAGCGGTACAGGGCCGTCTGCGACAGTCCCAGCGCGTCGCCGATGGTCTTCAGCGTCATCGACTCGAGACCGTGCTGGTCGATGTACGCGATCGCTGCGTCGACGTAGTCGTCGCGGGTCAGCCCCGGCTTCCTGCCTCGTGCCATGTGTCGAGGATACTGGCGCCCGAACGTCGTGACGGTCGTCGTGCGCCCCGGGGCACCCGCATGGCGGGCTCCCCAGGGCGCAGACTCGACGAGTGCGTCAGACGCGGATGACGATCGCGCCGTTCTGCTGCTTGCGCACCTGGATCGGTACCGAGACCGGCACGCCAGTCGACGTGGTGATGCCGGCCATCGTCATGCCGAACCAGTCGGCGACGTCGACGATGCTGCAGGTCTTGCCCTTGCACACCTTCACCGAGCCACCGTCGTAGATGGTCGCGGTGAACGACACCCAGCCGCTGCGGCCCAGGTCAGTTGCGACCTCCCACTCGAGCGTGTCGGAGTTCCAGCGCTCGAGCCAGCCCCTGCCGACGATGACACCACACTTCGGGTTCGACCCCGACACGCCGACGCCGACCGGGCACGGGTTGGTGCCGAACACGGGGGTGTCGCCGGTGGTGATGCCACTACTGGTGACACGGCGCGAGTACAGCGACGCCTTGAGACGCCACTGGTTGGTGTTCATCCACAGCAACTGACCGCGCTGGATCTCCTCGGTCGAACCGGTGCGCTTGTCGGTCTTGACGGTGCGCTGCACCGTGAAGCCGAAGTTGATGCGCGGCGTGCCCGAGATGCCACTGTCGACGTGGTAGATGCCGCCACCCGTGGTGGAGTCACCCGGCGTCGCGATGACCAGCAGGGTGCTGTCGGCGCTGGGCAGGCAGGCCGCGTCATCGCCCGCATAGTCGGCCACGATCTCGTAGATGCCGGGACCGAATCCACTGGTGTTCAGCGGGCTCGACGCCGGGTAGGACGTGCCGTCTGGATACGTGATCGTGTACGTCACGGCAGGCGACGTGCACTCGGCCGGCGTCACCGTGGCCGACAATGACACCGACGTGCCGGCCGTGATGAGGCCGTTGCCGCCGGTGTACGTGGTCACCGTCTGGTACGGGATGTAGAAGTCGGCGGTGTCCTCGCTGGGCAGGCACGTGCCGTCACCGGCGTAGCTCGCCGTGATCTGGTAGTCGCCGGGCTCGAACCCGGTGGTGTCGAGCGGGTCGGTGATCGTCTCGGTGGTGCCGTCCGGGTACGTCAGCTCGAACGTCACCGCCGGCGTCGTGCACTCGGCCGGGTCGACGGTTGCCGACAGGTCCATCGACGTGCCCTCGAGGATGCGGCCGCTGTCACCCGTGTAGGTGGTGGTGGTCGGCACCTCGTCGATGATGGTGGTACCGCACGTGATCGGATCGGTGAAGTTCGCCGGCCCGAAGGCGAGTTCCATCGACATGCCGCCGCTCGCCAGCTCGCCAATGCGCACCTTCATCGACGACACCGTGTTGTACGACACCTCGACCCAGTGCGGTGTGTCGGTGTCGACCGAACGCGGGGCCGACCAGAACCGGTAGTTGTTCGCCGGCACGAGATCGGACGACGCGCCGGACAGCACCTCGATCGCCGAGTCGTGCTCGAGCCGGATGGAATCGGGCCTCGCGAACTCGACGAACTGGTTCTCGTCGACGTCCTTCACGACGACAGAGACGTCGTTCAGGTCGATCGGTGTGACGAAATCGCTGCCACCCTCGAAGAAGTCGAACGTGTACTCGACCGACGTCCACGAATGGATGCCGGAGATGTAGCCGTCCTGCGGGGCGGTGCCACCCTCTGCGGAGAACGTGATCGTCGTGGTGTCGGTGATGCCAGTGACGGTGTAGATGCCACCGGTACCCGGCAACCAACCGCCATACGCATCGCCCGCGATGAAGCGGTCACCGACGTTGAATCCATCGGTCGACGCCAGGCCCTGGATCTCACCGGTCCAGGGGCCGGCGCCTGCCACGTTGGCGATCGTGCCGTCCAACGAGTTGTAGGCGTAGAGCTGCGACGAGACCGTGGCGTTGAGATCGCCGTCTTCGCTGCTCTCGTCGACGATCTCGATGTCGAAATTGTCGGGAGTGACGTGGTCGCTGATGGTGAGCCGTGCATCGACGAGTGTGCCGGTGCGGATCGTGGTGACGTCGCCCTCGATGGGGTCGGTGTAGCCCTCGATGGTCAGCTGGAGCGTGGTGCCGTCGTCGACGCTGGACACGGTGACGACGTTGCCGGCCCCGAGGTCGCCGACACCGTTGCGAGCCGTGACACCGTCACCGGCCGAGATGCCGGTGGTGTCCGACACGGTGAGTGTGGCGGTCCACGTCGGACTCGAACCGGAGAGGTTGGACAGTGTGCCGGTGGCGAGCGCAGGCCCGCCGATCGCGGCCACCGACGTGTAGCCGATGACGTCGCCAGTGGTGGCGTACTCACCGAGGTCGTTGCTGCCGGTGAAGTTGAGGTCGAGGAAGTCGTTCTCGACGGCGTTGGTCGAGACGGGAGCGATGTCGCACGTCAGCGTCGTGTCGGAGCCGATCGGGGTCTCCGCGTTGCAGTCGTCGTCGTAGCCGTTGCCGACCAGTTCGGTGGCACCCGGGTTGACCGTGGGTGCCGAGTCGTCGCAGTCGACGTCGGACAGGAAGCCGTCGCCGTCGGAGTCGATCGGGAAGTCGAACAGCACGATGACGATGCCGTTGTCGCCGTTCGCGGCCTGGGCACCGAAGTCGAGCGGGTCGCTGGCCCCGGCGAGGCTCGAGTTGCCGACGGCGCCGCCACCGCCGGCACCGAACGCGTGGGTATACGACGAGCCGCAGGTCCACGAACATGCGAGGCCAGCGGACGAACTCGGACGGACGTACGGCGTCGTGCCCAGCATGTTGACGGCGAAGATGTCCGAGCCCTGTCCGTACATCACGCTCGGATCGCCCGCGAGGTCGACGCCCCTGCCGATGTCGTACGTGACGAGCGACTGACCGTTGCTGGGGTCCAGCACTGCGAGCGACGCGATCGAGCCGCCGCCACCGGGCCCGAAGCCGTAGTTCTCCACGTCGAAGTTCTGCATGAAGTTGTCGAAACTCCACACCCAGTCGAAGAAGAACCAGTAGTCCGAGTCGAAATAGCCGCCGTCCGGCAGCACACCGATACCACCGTCGCCGCCGTACACCTCGCAGGCGGGA
>JBMSSR010000026.1:0-17430 GCA_049424465.1 Ilumatobacteraceae bacterium | reverse complement strand
CTCGTCGGCCCCGGCGTACGTCATCACGTGCGAGTTCGATCCACTGCGAGACGAGGGCGAGGCGTATGCCGCACGGCTCGCCTCCCTCGGCGTACGCGTCGAGCACCGCCGCTTCGAGGGGCAGATCCACGCGTTCTACTCGATGCCGCTCGCCATCCCTGCGGCAGTCGAGGCACACCAGCGATCGATCGACGTGCTGCGCGACGCGTTCGCCTGACCGCGCACCGACCGCACGCTCCCCGACCGACCGCACCTCTCACCCACGACCGAACGAGTACCGATGCCCGCCACCCCCGCTGCGCGTCGACCCACGCCGCTCTCGATCGCCACGGTCAACGTGAACGGTCTTCGCGCAGCGCGCTCCAACGGCATGGGAGAGTGGGTTCGCTCGCGAAAGCCCGACGTGATGACAATGCAGGAGGTCAGGGCGCCCGACGACATGGTGCACGGACTGGTGCACGAGGTCGCCGGGCGCAGGTGGCACGTCGTGCACCACGAGTGCCGCTCGAAGGGACGGGCCGGCGTCGCCGTCGCCAGCAAGCGCGAGATCGTCGCGGCGCGCTTCGGCCTACCTGATCACGCCGGTCCCGACGGTGCGCTGCCGTACGACGACACGGGGCGCTGGTGCGAGGCCGACATCGAGGTGAGCGGTGGCCGCGTGCTGACCGTCATCTCGGCCTATGTGCACACCGGCGACGCCGAGTCGCCGACGCGCATGGCCGAGAAGCTCGCCTTCCTCGAGGCCGCCGCCGCACGACTCGACGTGCTCCGCGCCTCGGGCAACCTGGTGCTGCTCACCGGCGACCTCAACGTCGCCCACCGCGAGGTCGACATCAAGAACTGGAAGGGCAACCTCACCCGCGCCGGCTTCCTGCCCGTCGAGCGCGCCTGGTTCGACCGACTCTTCGACCGGCAGTGGGTCGATGTCGGCCGCGCACTTGGCGGCCACGGACCCGGTCCGTACACGTGGTGGTCGTGGCGCGGACAGGCCTTCGACACCGACGCCGGGTGGCGGATCGACTACCACATCGCCGACGAGGCACTCGCCGCGACTGCCTCGAAGGCCGTGGTCGACCGGGCCCCGTCGTACGCCGAGCGATGGTCGGACCACGCCCCGCTGGTGGTTCGCTACGCCGTCTGAGCCGACACTCGCGGCCGCCACCCCACCGGGACAGCACCCTGCGTGACCGAACGGGGTCCCCTCACCGGGCCGTTCGCCACCGAGCGTGAGCACGACGAAATCTCGGACTTCCCCACCGTGCCGCTGGTGCGCGAGACTTCAGGGTCCGCGACACGTGGTCGCTGATGTGCTATCGGAAGGACGACAAGATGGTCAGGCGCCTGCTGGCGGTTGCAGGGATCGCGATGATGGCCTCTGCTGCCCCCCTCTTCGCGGGTGTTGCCGAGGCAGCACCCACCGTCCTCGTGTCGATCTCGGTCGACGCCCCTGCCACGATCGAGGAGGGCACGTCGGCGCAGGTGACGCTCACTGCGTCACGCGCCTACTCGAACACCAACCCGATCCTGCAGCTCTCGATCGTCCCCGGAGAGGGCTGCGACGGCGCGCTGATCGATCCCGCCGGCGCCGTGTTCCGCTTCGAGGCCGCAGGTGCCGCGACCTTGTCGCGCACCTTCACGGTGAGCGGGCTGTCGGTCGGCTCGTGCACGTTCGGCGTGACGGTGCAGAACCTGAACGGCAACGACGAGCCCCACGCCGGCTCGGGCAGCTGGACGATCGTCGTCACGGCCGCGAGCACCACCACGTCGTCGACGACCACGACGACCACCGTCGTGCCGACCACGGCCGAGACGACGACCACCACGACCGCACCCGCGATCGAGACGACCTCGACCGCTGTCGCCGTCGAGCCGGTCCTCCCCGAGACGGGTGACCCGTCCAAGGATCACACGGTCATCGGCATGTTGCTGCTCACCTTCGGCAGCATCGCAGTAGCCCTCGCGCTGCGCGTCAACCCGACCTGACCCGGCCGACACCGCGCTGCCCGCCGTCAGCCGGCGGCCCAGCGGCCCGGTCTGGGCAGGTGGTGGACGAACCAATCACGCGCCGCAGTCGCGACCTGATCGAGCGCGCCCGGCTCTTCGAACAGGTGACCCGCGCCGGGGACGACGAGCAACTGTGTCTCGCACACCATCTCCCGCTGGGCCCGCATGTTCAGGTCGAGCACCGTCGGATCGCTGCCGCCCACGATGAGCAGCGTCGGTGCGTCGACGTCGCCGAGCCAGTCACGAGCGAGGTCGGGACGCCCGCCACGCGACACGATCGCCCCGACGTGCTCGCCCCACTGGGCTGCCGCGGCCAGCGCGGCCGCAGCCCCGGTGCTCGCCCCGAAGTAGCCGAGCGGTACTCGCCGCAGACCCGGCTGAGCACGCAGCCAGTCGCTCGCGCCCAGTAGGCGGCGTTGCAGCAGGTCGACATCGAACACGTTCGCCTGGTCGTCGTACTCGGCCGCAGTGAGCAGGTCGAACAGCAGCGTGGCGAGTCGCGCGTCGTGCAGCACGTCAGCGATCGCGCGGTTGCGCGGGCTCAGTCGAGTGCTGCCGCTGCCGTGCGCGAACAGCACCACGCCGACGGGTGCCGCCGGGACGTGCAGATGACCGTCGAGACGGACGAGACCGACGGGGATCTCGACCTCCTCGTCACGGGGTTCCACCACGTCGTCGTGACCGGTCATCACACCTCCTCGCTCGTTCGGCCCGACGATCGTCACCCCGCCGAGCGCCCTCCGGCGAGGGCCGTCGCGCCCGCTGGGCGCGATCCGAACGGCGCCACGGCACGGACCGTCCGCCCGGCTTGCCGACCCCGTTGCTGCTTGTTAGGTTTGCCTAACACGGCCGCTGACACCGCCGAAGGAGTACCCATGTTCCAGACCTTCCTCACCGGATTGCGCGAGGCGCTCGAGGCCGCCCTCATCGTCGGCATCCTCGTCGCCTACCTCCAGCGGTCGGGCCGCCAGCACCTGCTGCGCCCGCTGTGGATCGGCGTGGCGGCGGCCATTGCGCTCAGCACCGTCGCGTACGTCGCCCTCAGCATCAGCGCCGGGTGGCTCGACGACGAGATCGAGGAGGCGTTCGCCGGCATCACGTCGGTCGTCGCGGTCGGGCTCGTCACGTGGATGGTGTTCTGGATGCGCACGCAGGCCCGCCACATGACCGCCGAGCTGCACGGACGACTCGACCGCGCCGCCGCACTGGGTGCGGGTGCCGTGGCCCTGACCGGCTTCCTGGCAGTCGGGCGCGAGGGACTCGAGACGGCATTGTTCCTGTCGGCCAACGAGGACGCCGTCGGATCGGGGGTCGCACCCCGGCTCACCGCGCTGGCGGGCATCGCGCTCGCCGTCGTGCTCGGTTACCTCATCTACCGCAGGGCCGTCGCCATCAACCTCGCCCGGTTCTTCCGCATCACGGGCGCGGCACTCGTCGTCATCGCGGCCGGCGTGCTCGCCTACGGCGTGCACGAACTGCAGGAGGTCGGTGTGCTGCCCGGCGAGGACTCACTCGCGTGGAACCTCACGGGGTTCTCGCGCGACTCGTGGTACGGCACCCTGCTGGAGGGCACGATCAACTTCCGCCCGAAGATGTCGATCCTCGAAATCGTGGCCTATCTCGGCTACCTCGTGCCGGTGATGGCCCTGTTCCTGCGCCCGACCTCCAGCCGCACGTCGACGACGACGCCCGCTCCTGCCCCCGCGGAGGCAGTGCGCTGACCCTAGGGTGGCGCACGTGTCGACTTCCCCCACGCCATCCACCGCGATCGCGGTCGACGGACTCGTCAAGCACTTCGGGGACGTGCATGCCCTCGATGGTGTGTCGTTCGAGGTGCCCACCGGCACTGTGCTCGGCCTGCTCGGCCCGAACGGCGCCGGCAAGACCACCGCGGTCCGCGTCCTCAACACCGTGCTGCAACCCGACGCCGGGCGCGCCGTCGTCGCCGGCTTCGATGTCGTCGCCCAGCCGGGCGAGGTGCGGCGACGCATCGGTCTCGCAGGGCAGTACGCCGCGGTCGACGAGCACCTCACCGGTCGCGAGAACCTGCGACTCATCGGCCGGCTCAGCCACCTGAGCACGCCCGACGCACGCGTGCGCGCCGACGAACTGCTCGCCGACTTCGCACTCACCGATGCCGCCGACCGGCCGGTGCGCACGTATTCCGGCGGCATGCGCCGACGTCTCGACCTCGCCGCGGCGCTCGTCGCCCATCCGCCGGTGGTGCTGCTCGACGAGCCGACGACCGGGCTCGACCCGGCGAGCCGTCTCGACCTGTGGTCGGTCATCGAGCGCCTCGTCGCCGACGGCACCTCGGTGCTGCTCACCACGCAGTACCTCGAGGAGGCCGACCGCCTCGCCGACCGCATCGTCGTCATCGACCATGGCCTCGTCGTCGCCGAGGGCACACCGGGCGAGCTGAAGCGCCGCATCGGCGAGACCACGATCCACCTCACGTTCGCGGACCGCGACGCTGCCGACCGTGCAGCGGCGCTGCTCGACGACCTCACCGTCGCCCGGCCCGTCGCCGACCCGACGTCCATCAACGTCCCGCTGCTCGGAGGCCCGTCGCGGGTTCGTGACGTGCTCAACCGGCTCGACAGCGCCGGCGTGCAGCCGCACAACATCGATCTGCACGCACCGACGCTCGACGACGTCTTCCTTGCACTCACGAGGGCCACCCGATGACCGCCACGACCCGTCTCGCCCCAGCGCACCACAGCCGCATCGGCTGGGCGGTCCGCGACACGCTGGCGATGACACGCCGCAACCTCACCGGCATGGTGCGCGTGCCGACGGTGCTCGTCTTCAGCCTCGTGCAGCCGATCATCTTCGTCTTCATGTTCCGCTACGTGTTCGGCGGCGCGATCAAGATTCCCGGGCGCGACTATGTCGACTACCTGATGCCCGGCATCTTCGTGCAGACGGTCACGTTCGGTGCCATCAACACTGCGATCGGCCTGGCCGACGACAAGGGCAAGGGACTGCTCGAGCGGCTCCGCTCGCTGCCGATGTCACCGGGCGCGGCGATGGGCGGCCGGGTGCTGGCCGACACGATCCGCAACATCGTCATCGTGACACTCATGCTGCTGGTCGGGTTCCTCGTCGGCTTCAACACCGGCACCAACCTGTGGATGGTGCTGCTGGGCATGCTCGTACTCGTCTTCTTCGGTACGTCACTGGCGTGGCTCTTCGTCATCGTCGGACTGTCCGTCGCCAACGGCGAGGCCGCACAGGCCGCAGCATTCCCACTCCTGGCGCCACTGACGTTTGCGTCGAGCCTGTTCGTCGAGCCGTCGAGCATGCCGAACTGGTTGGGGTGGTGGGCACAGCGCCAACCGGTCAGTGCGACCGCCACTGCAGTGCGCGCCTGCATGCTCGGTGGCCCGACATCCGGTGAGGTCATCACGGCGCTGCTGTGGGCAGCGGGCATCTCGGCGGTCTTGGCACCGATCGCGATTCGGCGAGCACGTCGCGTCTGAGCCGCGACTCCGTCGTGGAGGGTCGTCGGACTACGCGTCGGGTGACGGTGTCCCGGCAGCGCCGGCACCGAAGGCACTGATGTCGATCGCGATGAATGTCGCCCGGCTGCGCGCCACGACCCGCGTGCCGTCGGACAGCTCGCCGGTCATGAACAGCTTGCGGCCCTCGCGATGTGTCATGCGCACGCGCACCTGCAGCGGCACGCCGATGGGCACACCGGCCTCGTAGCGGACCGTGAGCTCGCCGGTGAACGCGGGCTGGTGCAGGAACGACAGCACGAAGCCGTAGATGTCGTCGAACAGCGCAGCGACGATGCCCCCGTGGCTGCGGCCGGGCGCACCCTCGTGCGCCGCGCGCAGTGTCAGGTCTGCGACCGCCTCGTCGCCGTCGCGCCAGACGTGCACGTCGAGGCCCCACGGGCTCGACCGGCCGGAGACGGGCCGCTCGTCGTAGCTCGTCATCGTCGCGCCGTCCGGTACGGCCGAACCCCACTCCCCCTCGCGCCGCACCTGCGCCCGGTCACGGCGGTCACCGACCAGCAGTTCGTCGGTGAGCCCGTCGAGGGTGGCCGCGACACGCTCGACGAGCGGCAGCGGTGCGTGATGGCCGACGATGGCGTGGCCGAGATCGCGGATCGCACGACCAGCCGCTGCGCGCGCCTCACCGAGGCGGTCCGGATGGTCGTCCTGCGCCACGTGGGCGAGCGGGTCGAGGTGGGCGTGGTGCTCGGGGTCGACCATCGCGGCCAACCTACCCACGCCCCACCGGGCGCGACGAGGCGACCGCGACGCCGGTCCTCGGCCTCGACAGAGGACGCCGCCAACCGGGCGGGCGGCTACTCTCGCCGCAGGCGCTGGTCGCCAGCGCAGCGGCGTACTGATGCCGCCCGGCCCACGGAGAACCCCATGAAGTTTCGGCTCATCCCCAGCACCGACGAGTTCTTCGTCCTCTTCGGCAAAGCGGCGTCCAACCTTTCTGCCACGGCCACTGCCTTCAGGGCCGTGCTCGCCGACTTCGGCAACCGTGAGTCGCTGCACGCAGCGGTCCGCCAGCACGAGCGTGTCGGCGACGACATCACCGTGTCGTTGTTCCGCCAGCTCGACACGAGTTTCGTCACCCCGTTCGACCGCGAGGACATCCACGCGCTCGCCGAGCAGCTCGACGACGTCGTCGACGACATCTACCACCTCTCGGAAGTGATGGTCATCGTCCCGATCGACCACGTGCTGCCCGAGTTCATCGAGCAGATCGACGTCCTCGTGACGATGGCAGGCCGGGCTGTCGAGCTCATCGACCGTCTCTCACAGATGAAGGGCCTGCGCCAGATCATCGACGAGATCGACGAGCTCGAGAGCAAGGGGGACGCGATCTACCGGCGGACACTGCAGCGCCTGTTCTCCGGTGAGCTCGCGCCGCTCGAGGTCATCAAGTGGAAGGACCTCATCGAGTCGGCCGAGGAGGCCATCGACGGCATCGAGGACATCGCCGACATCATCGAGACCATCTCGTTCAAGCACGCCTGAGGCCGACGTGACCACCGGCGCCCTCTTCGTCATCGCCCTTGCGCTGGCGTTCGACTACACCAACGGATTTCACGACGCAGCGAACTCGATCGCCACCGTCGTCTCCACACGTGTCCTGTCTCCGACGCTCGCCGTGCTGTGGGCAGCGTTCTTCAACTTCGCGGCCTTCCTCGTCTTTCACACCGCCGTCGCCTCGACGATCGCCAAGGGCGTCGTCGACCAGGACGTGCTGACAGTTGGCATCGTCTTCGGCGGCCTCGTCGGCGCGATCGGCTGGAACCTCATCACCTTCTACCTCGGGCTCCCCACCTCGTCGTCCCACGCCCTCGTCGGTGGCATCGCCGGCGCAGCGGTGGCGAGACACGGATTCGACGTCCTGATGAGCGAGGGCATCCGCAAGATCGCGATCTTCATCGTGCTCTCACCGCTCATCGGCCTCGCGCTCGGCCTCATCCTCATGATCGTGTTCCAGTGGGTGTTCCACCCCGTGACGCGCGTCGACCGGCTGAACAAGGGCTTCCGTCGCGGGCAGTTGGTCTCGGCCGCGGCATATTCGCTGGGCCACGGCGGCAATGACGCGCAGAAGACGATGGGCATCATCCTCGCCGTCCTCATCTCGAGCGGCACGGTCGCCAAGGATGCCGATGTCCCGCTGTGGGTCGTGCTCGCAGCGCACAGCGCCATTGCACTCGGCACGCTCAGCGGCGGATGGCGCATCGTGAAGACGATGGGTTCGAAAATTACGCGCCTGCAGCCCGTGGGCGGCATGGCCGCCGAGACCGGGGCAGCGCTGACGCTCTTCTACACGTCGCACGCAGGCATCCCGGTGTCCACCACGCACACCATCACCGGTGCCATCGTCGGTGTCGGGTCGTCACGGCGGCTGTCGTCGGTTCGCTGGACGGTGGCCGGACGGGTGGTCGTCGCGTGGATCGTCACGATCCCCGGTGCGGCCGCGATCGCAGCACTCACCTCGCTCATCGTGAAGGTGCTGGCCCGATGAACAAGCCGACCCGTCGCGACGACTCGACGCTGCGGCTCGATCGCCGCGTGCCCCTCTTCGCCGTGCTCTCGGCGGTGTGCTTCCTGCTCTCTCAGGTCGCCGACGACAAGTACGCGCACGTACCTCGAGTGATGGGGTACGTCTACGCCGTGCTGTCGCTGCTGTTCCTGGTCGACTGGGTCTCGCGGGCCAGGGCAGCGTCGCGTTCGCGCAAGTAGCGCAGCACCACGACGTAGGCGAACACTGCCCCGGCGATCGACCAGACGAGCGGGGTGACGAACCACCTGAACACCGTGCGCAGCGCCGGCCCCACGGCAGCCTTGCGCTCGGCGAGGCCCACCACGTCGTCGTCGGAGATGAACCACGGGTCGACCGAGGTGCGGTTGTCGCCCTGTGTCACCCATCCGGTCGACGAGCTTCCCCCGATGATGCGGTGGATGACGTGCTCACCGGCCGCCTCGCCCTCGGGGACACGGAACACCACCAGGTCACCCACTGCGTAGCGGGCGTGCTCGCGGGCGATCACCACGTCGCGCTGGGTGAGCGTCGGCGACATCGAGGTGCCGCTGACGAACACGATGGTCGTCCGACCACCGAGCGACGCCGGCCACAGTGTCACGATCGCGCCGAGCAGCAGGATGAGCACCGAGCTCATCACGAAGTGCCACAGCGCGTGCCGGGCAGACATCGGTGCATCGGGCACCGTCGGCTCGTCCACCCCGGCCGGGTCCCCGGGCTCGGTGTGATCGACCGTCATCGTGGTGTCATGGCGTCCGTGCATGTGCGTCTCCTCACATCGGCTCGGTGACGCGGACGTCGTCGAGCATCTCGTTGCCCGAGGACGACACCCACACGCCGGCATACGTCAGACCCGACAGGGGGCTCAGCTGGGTGGTGGTGAAGGTGTTGGTGAGCACGACGGCACCGTTGAGCCGCACTTCGAGTGTCGTCGCGCGCAGGGTGGCACCGAACGTGAAGACCCCCGTCGGCGAGACCCAGCCCTGCGTGGCGTTCCTCGACAACAGCGTCGAGGTCGTCCCCGCGACCGTGATGGTCACGGTGAGCGTGTTGCTGCTCGACAACTGCACCGCGAGGAACGACGTCCCCGCGGCGTTGGCCCGCAGCACCGGGCCGAAGTTGTAGGGACCGGCGATCGTCACGCCCATCTCGACGGTCAGATCGGTGATGTCCGCCGGGTACACCACGAGGGCACCCGGCAACTGCGGCGGGTCGAGGTAGCCGTTGCGCGTCGCCCACTTGCCGCGCACCTGCGTCCAGGTGTTCGTCCCCGCGCGGCGCGACTCGGGCACGCGCCCGTCGACCGCCCCCGCAGTGGTGAAGTTGTCGGCCATCACCACACGTGGCGGGTGGTTGGCACGGTTCAACTCGAAGGTGGTGCCACGAGGGACGACACCCCCGAGCGAGTCTGCTGACGCGACGCCGGGTTCGACGCCCAGCAGTGCGACCAGCACGACGGCCACGACCGTCAGCAGGCGGGACGGAGAGGCGGTCACGGGAACTCGCTCGGGAGTGTCGTCGATCGATCGGCTGATCGGGTGATCAGCCGGTGACCACGACCGCGGCGCCGGTGATGTCCTCGGAGACGGCGGGCACCGAGAACTCGACCGTCTGGCTGCCGGAGGACGTGAGGGTCACAGGGGTGGACAGGGCGAGGGCGGTACCGGATGCCCCCGTCAGCTCGACGCTGATCACCTTGTCGGCGCAGGCCGAGTTGATGCCGGAGATGACGGCGTGGGCAACCTGGAATCGCTGACCGCTGGCGTCATACGTGTTGGTGTAGGCGATGCTGACGCCGTCGGTGTCACACGACGACAGCGAGGTGTTGTCCGCCCCCAGGCTGTTCGAGTTGAGACCGCCGAGTGTTGCGGCAGACGCAGCGATGATGCCGCCGCCGACCGACAGGGCGACGCCGCCAGCGAGGAGTGCGCGGTGCACATGGGACTTCATGATGGGTACCTCCAGTGAGGTGTTCGAGGTGCGGCCGGGCAAGCGCACACCGATTGCTTTCCCCCCGATGACGACCGTACGCCGGCACCCCGATGCGCGCAGGTGCCGCTCGGATGGATCACCGGCGCCGACGCGCCGTGATGTCGGGCCTCGTGGCAGTTGGTGCGGTTCGGAGCACAACCGAGCCTGTCGGGCGAGCGACGACGGGCCGTGTGCACGGTGTCGATTACATGCGGGCCGTCACGGCGACGTGCTCGGGCGGCCTGCTCCCCCTAACATCTCGGCCTCGTGGCCCGACTGCATTCCCCGCTCGAGTGGTTGCGCTGGATCGGCCGCAACACGCGCCGCCTCCTCGTGCTCGTCGCCGGCTTCTCCATCGTCGGCGCCGGCATCGCGATGCTCGTCCTGCCCGGCCCCGGGATGCTCGTGATCATGGTGGGCCTCGCCGTACTCGGTACCGAATTCGCATGGGCCGAACGGGCGCTCGACCGCACCACCACCCGGGCGGCATCGGCGACGTCGAAGGTGACCGCGTCCCGTGCCGGCAAGCTGGCGCTCGCCGCATCAGCACTCAGCATGGTGTTCGGTGGCCTCGCGGTCACCGTCTTCTACGGCAAGGAGAAGGGCGCGTCGCTGAGCATCGTCGTCGCCGGTGTGATTGCACTCGCAACGCTCGAGCCACGCGTGCAGCGTTGGATCGAGGCGAAGGCCAACGGCAACAGCGTTCGCGACGAGGCCGCATCGACCGCCGACCCGCTGCCGTCTGCTGCACCCGCCGACGACCACTGACGGGCGCGACGCTGCTCGCGCAGCATGGCTCAGGCGCGGAGGGCGTCGGCGAGGCCGGTCATGCGCGACGCCGGTGACAGTGTCGCGGCACGTACGACCGACTCGGTGCCGACGATCAACAGGTGGTGCCGCGTACGGGTGATACCGGTGTAGAGCAGTTCGCGGCCCACCAGTGGTGAGTGCACCGGTGGCAGGACGAGTACGACCTGCGGGTACTCGGAGCCCTGGCTCTTGTGCACCGTCATCGCGAATGCCGTCTCGACGTCGTCGAGGTGCACCGGGTCGAGCGACACGGTGCCCTGCGCCGCCGCGAACACTGCCCGCGGGCCGTCAGCGGTCGCGACCACCACACCGGTGTCACCGTTGGACAGGCCGAGGCGCACGTCGTTGCGCGTCATCAGCAGCGGCCGACCCGCATACCACTCGCCCTCCAGCACGGTGCCCGCTGCCAGCCACGACTCACCGAGGCGATTCCACGTGCTCACGCCGTGGCGGCCGTGGCGGTGCGCACACAGGATGCGGGCCTCGACCGACGCGGCCAGCGCCGCTGCGGCATCACCGGCGAGAGCAGCCGCACGCACCGTCGACAGCAGCGGGGCGATGACGGCCTCGACCTGCGCGACCACCTCGCGCCGTGTCGGGTCGTCGGTCTCGATGAACCTGACCGAGCTCGGTGGCTCGTCGACGGCACCCTCGAGCCGTGCAGCCGCGATGTCGGCGTCACCGTCGCGAACTGCGTCGGCCAGCAATGCGATGGGTGAGTCCTTGCCGAACCGGTGCCCGCGTCGCAACCGTTCGACCGAGCCCACGAGCGGCCCCGTTGCCGCGGCACCGTGTCCGGCACGCTGGATGTCGGCGAGCGCCGCCCCGAGATCGACGCTCTCGAGCTGGTCGGGGTCGCCGATGAGTACGAGTCGAGCCTCGGCACGCACGGCGTCGCACAGACGCGCGAGCAGCGGCACGTCGACCATCGACGTCTCGTCGATCACGATCACGTCGTGCGGCAGCGGGTTGGCCGAGTCGTGGCGGAATCGCTGGCGTACCGCACCGAGTGGGCCGAGCAGGCGGTGGATCGTGGTCGGCGTGACGCCGGCGATCGCAGTGCGCACGCCCTCTGACACGTGCGCCCTCACGTCGTCGTGCTCGAGGGCGGCGCGGATGGACTCCTTCAGACGGGCCGCCGCCTTGCCGGTCGGCGCTGCAAGCCCCACGTGCAGCGGGCGCCCGCCCGCACCCTGCTCGAGGATCGCGGCGAGCAGCCGCGCGACCGAGTACGTCTTGCCGGTACCGGGCCCTCCCACGACCACACTGAGGCGGTGGCCGAGCACCATGTCGGCCGCCGTGCGCTGCAGATTGGGCTCGCCCTCCACCACTGCCGGCAGCAGTGCATCGAGCACCTGCTGGGCGCGTGCGGTGAGTGCTGCCGACACGGGGACGGCGCGGGCGCGTAGCGAGGCAGCGACCGTGCACTCGTCGACCCAGTGACGCTGCAGGTAGGCCCGCCGCCCGTGCAGCACGAGCGGCCGACGGTCGAGGTGGGGCGCAGCATCCCACGCATCGACCACGCGCACGACGTCGCCGACCTCGGGCCGGGACAGCTGAGCCGCCCAGCCTGCAGCATCGGGCCACGTCACGTCCGGCGAGATGACGATGCCGGTTTCATCTCCCGTGTCGCCCTCGACCCGCGAGCGCGACACGGCCAGGCTCGCCGCAACGACCGCTGGCAGCGAGTCGAGATCGGCACACGAGTGGCCGACGCGAGCCGCCCAGGTGGCAGCGGCAACGGCGAGCAGCACGTGGTGGTCGGCACAGCCGGCGAGCGCGGCGACGCGTGCTGCGAGGTGCACCTCGGCGGCGCCGAACACGCCCGCCTCGACGAACGGACGCAGCGCCTCGACCACGGATGGCACCGCGACCGCGCCGACACCGACGACGGGTGCACCATCGGCCGACACATCGATCGCGTCACGAGTGGGTGTGGTGTGGCTCATGCAGCCCTCCGTCCGGCGAGCAGTTCGTCGAGCGCCACCACAGCGGACGTGGGAGGGCGCCACGCGAAGACGCCGTAGGGGCATGTCGTGCCGTCGGCGAGCTCGGCGACCGGCGTGCCGTCGCCCACCATGCCGCGCACGAAGAGGTAGGCGATGCCACCGAGGTGCACATCCGGGTCGTAGCCCGCCATGCGCCAGCGGAGGAACCGGTGCGTGGCCACCGAGTACAGCAACGCCTGCAGCACGTAGTCGGCATGTGCCATCTCGGCCGGCAGCAATGACGGGTGGTACGCCGCGAGCGGGTCGACGTCTCCCGGCGCGTGCAGCCGGTTGGTCTTGTAGTCGACGACCACGTGACGCCAGGTCCCGTCGGCAGCGGGCACGCGGAGCACCGCATCGATGGAGCCCTGCAGGTAGCCGGCGATGTCGAGGTCGAACCTGCCGTCAGCGAGGGACTCGGCATACCCGCGCTGCGGGTCGTCGGCCGCCAGCGTGTCGAGCAGCACCGAGCCGATCGTCCGCACGGCGAGCCGGCTGGTGGTGTCGCGCAGCGGCAGGTCGAACGACACCTCGGCGAGACGGTCGGCACGGGTGATGTCGACGAGACGGCGGTCGTCGAGGATCGAGCCGAGCGGTGTACGAGCAGCCGCCGCGAGACCCGCCACCAGCTGGGCGCGGCCGATGCCGTGCAGGCTCGGGCGCAGTCGACCATCGACAGCCCGTGCCAGTTCTGTCTCGAGGTCGGCACTCGCGACGTCGGCCCGCTCGAACACATCGTGCACCAGGGTGCCGAACGCGGTGCCGCCCGGCGCGTCGGCGAGCGGCACTGCGATGCCGGCGTGCGGTGGCACCACAGTGCTCGCTGCACCCGTCGGGACCTCGCGGTCTGGGTCGGGTTCGGGCTCGTCTGCCCCGCCGCGCCCCGGCACGGCCACGTCGTGCAGCGGCGTCCACAGGTGCTCGCGCGTGCCGTGGATCGAACTGAACGACCACCTGCGGAACGCTGGGTGACGCACATCTCGCCCGGCCGCGTCGGCCACGGACAGCGTGGGCAGCGCCACACCCGACATGTCGGGCATCCATCGCGGTGCTGCCACGTCCAGGTCACACTGCACGACGTCGACCGTGCCGTCGCTGGACGCCGCGAGCGCGGCAAGCCGCGCGCCAGCGTCCGCTGCGGTCGGCTGCACCTCAGGTGCGCCGTCCGCTGCCCCGTCCCCGGGCGCGTGCGGCACGCCGTCATCGTCACGGCCGAACAGCACGGTGTTGAGTGCTGACGTGGCACCACTGGGGCTCGGCGCCCACCACACCACCGTGCGGTGCATGCCGCGGGTGAGGCCGACGTACAGCACCCGGAGACGGTCGCCGAACGCGTCCTGCTCGGCGAGGCGGCGCCGATCGTCGGGACCAGCACCATCGTCGGCGACCCACGGCCGCGCGTGCGCAATGTCGACGTGACGAACGCCGTCGCGCTCGAAGAGCCACGGTCCGGTGTCGTCCTTGCCCTGCCACGCGAACGGTACGAGCACGATCGGGAACTCGAGCCCCTTGCTCGAGTGCAGCGTGAGGATCTTGACGGCGGCCGCGTCGGTGTCGATGCGGCGCATCTCGGGGCTCAGGTCGTTGTCGTCGCTCTTCGCCGCGCGCAGGCGGGCGAGCGCACGCCGCGCCGTGGCCGCCGAGAGGGGTGCGGTGCCCAGGTCGACCGCCATCAGCTCGGCGAGGTGGTCAAGATCGGTGAGCCGGCGCTCGCCGTCATCGGCGGACAGCAGCCGCTCGAGCACGCCGCTCTCGGCGCGCACCACGTCGTACCACGCGAGGAACGGGCACCTCGTCAGCAACTCGGCCCATCGCGCAGCGGCGCGCTGCATCGAGGCGACATGGTCGATGCCGACCTGGCTGTCGGCATCGAGCAGCTCGATCGGCGCCCGCATGAACAGGCCGAGGCCGGCAGCGCGCACCGTCGGCGCGTGTGCTGGCCGCTCGAGTGCGGCGAGGAACAGGTCCCACTCGTCGGCCTCGTCGGTCTCGAGCACGCTGCCGGTGCGCGTACGAACCGATGGCACGCCAGCTGCCGCGAGGCCGACAGCCACCTCGTGCGCCTGCGACCGTGACGCGACCAGGACGGCGATGTCGCCCGGCACGACGCGCCGGCCGGTGCCGGGTGCGCCCGTCGTGATCTCGCCGTGGTCGAGCCACGACACCACCTGCCCGGCGAGGTCGCTCACGATCGCCCCACGCGCCAAGGGGTCGGAGAACCCCCTGCTCTTGTACAGGCGCTGGTCGTCGGGCAGGCAGCGGACCGTCAGCGGCGTCTCGCCGAGGGCCCGGTCGGGGCGCGTCGCTGCCGACTCGACCTCACCGACCCGGATACGCGGGTGCCCCAGCGTCACACCGGCAAGCAGGTGGTTGGTGGCGGCCACCAGGTCGCGGTCGCTACGGAAGTTCGTGTCGAGCTGCACCGTCGGGCGCCCCTCGGTCGCGGCGAGGTACGCGGCGACGTCCGCACCGCGGAACCGGTAGATCGCCTGCTTCGGGTCACCGACCGTGATCAGACGGTCGGCGAACGCTGTCTCGAAGATCTCCCACTGCACGGGATCGGTGTCCTGGAACTCATCGACGAGCACGAGCCGGAACCGCGAGCGCAGCGCCGCCACGACCTCGGTGCCCCGGTCACCGACGACCGCATCGCGCAATCCACTGATGAGGTCCTCGAAGCCGAGCTCGGCGCGGTCGACGCGGCGCTGCTGCACGAGCCGGACCGCCTCCTCGACGTGCCGCACCCAGCGGCCGAGGTTCGGGTCACCGCAGCGGTCGCCGAGGTCGTCGGCATCGTCCAGCGACGGCACCGCGCACGAACCCGGATTGCCGATACGCGCCCTCACCGTCGTGACGAGCAGGTCGTACGCCTGCTGCGCCGAGTACGCCACCGTCGGCGAGTCCAGCAGCCCCAGCTGCCCGACGAACGTGCTGACGATGATGTCGCGGCACACCTCGGCGATGAGCACCGACGTCGAGTCACCGACGTCACCGCCCAATGCCGCGCCCGAGCGCAGTCCGAGCTGCCGCAGTGCCAGCTGGCAGAAGCTGTGGATCGTGGTGATGGTCGCGTCGTCGAAGCTCGAGACCGCGAGCGACAGGCGCTCGCGGTACATCGCGCGTTCGTCGGTCGATGCCTCGAGCAGCGGGCGGATCCACTGGTGCTCGGCGGGCACGGTGCCACTGTCGAGTGCAGCGAGCGCTGCCACCATTGCCGAGCGCGTGCGGTCGCGCAGCTCGGCTGCTGCCGTACGCGTGAACGTCACGACGAGCAGATCGGCGGCGCTGAGACCGCGCTCGGCGACGTGCCGCACGACGAGCGCCGTCAGCGAGTACGTCTTGCCGGTGCCGGCGCTGGCCTCGATGACCAGTCGGCCGGAGGGCAGCGGGCCCTCGAGGTCGAGGCGGGGATGGCTCATTCGTGCTCCTCGTCAGCGTCGGTCGTCGCGGCCGACTGCTTCGCCGCCTTGCGTGCCGCTGTCCTCGCCTTGGCGGCCTGGTCCGCCAGGTACTCGTCGAACGACTTCGGCGCGCGGTCGCGCCACGACTCGACGACGAGCACCGACCGCCGGAGTGACGCCCACACCCATGACGCGCAGGCAACCGCTCTCCCCACACCTCGTTCGGCCGCGATCGCGCCGACCGGCGCAGGGTCACTGGGGACGACTGGCGCAGCGAGGAATGCGTCCAGTCCATCGCCGGCGAACACTCGGCCGACCGATGCGTCGCGGCAGTCCGTGCCCCACACGTCGGTCGACACCGTGGTGGCACCGTCGCCGAGCACCTTCGACGTGTGCGCGAGTAGCGGGACCGCATCACGCATCGCCCACTCGTGCACCTGCACCGCCATCGACAGCAGGCGATGTGCCGTCGCCTCGCCACCGACGAGACGCATTCGCCATGCGATCGGATTGGCGCCACCCCTCGGTCGGCGCACCGTGATCGCCGACCACTCGGTGCTCGGATCGACGAGCTGCAGTGCAGCGAGCCGCACTGCGGTCTGCAGCTGCAGCGTGTCGCGCGGCTTGGTGAACCCGACGTCGACGAGGACACCCTCGCCCCCCGAGCGGATCACACCCGCCACGACCCCCGTCACCGACACCCTCGCGGTCGATCCCTCGTCGACTGCGCCGACGTCGGGGCCGACCCCGGTGTCGAACGCGACGTCGACATCGACATCGACCACCTCGGTTGCGCGCAGCGGCACGGCACACTTCCCCGCCATCGAGACGATGTCCGCCACCTGGCCGACGACCGACTGCAGCACTGGCTCGTGCATCGCACCGGGCGGCACACTGCCCGACGTCGCGACGCCCCGGCGCCACTCGTCGATGCGAGTCGCTGACAGCGCCACCCTGCCGTCGGCAGCAGGTGCCGCCTCGGCGCGCCACAGCTCGAGCAGTTCGCGGCCGAGACCCGATTCGGTCAGGCTGTCGACCGCGAGGTCGAGGTCGTCCGACAGGGGGGCCGACTCTGACGGCAGCCGCACGTCGAGCCGCCCACGCACGAATGTCTTCGAGGGGTTGGCGAGCGTGTCCACGACATCGCCGAGGGCGAACACGGTGGCCGCTCGCGCGGGCAGCGCCCACGAGCGAGGACCTGTCGGCGCGGCGGCACCTGCTCGCCGCGC
>JBMSSR010000025.1:0-17442 GCA_049424465.1 Ilumatobacteraceae bacterium | reverse complement strand
GACGACGACGTAGTCCGGTCGATGCGCACGTCGACGCATCGTCGATCGAGACGAACCCGATGACCCGACGTGCTGTCGCGGGAACGCTGGTGCAGCCGAAGGACCCGTGACAGCCAGACCACCGGCTCGCGGCCGATTTCCGATTGCCACCCTTTCGAGAGCGGGCTGTTTTAGCATTTGACGGCAATGGCCTTGTCGTTCTCGCGTCCCGACCCCTCGCAGCCGTCCTCGGTGTCGTCGGCGTCGTTCGCGCTGTCCCGACGGGGGTTCGACCAGGCAGAGGTCCGCGACTTCCTGCGCATGGTCGCTGCCGAACTGGCGCGCCTGCAGGAACGCGAGCGGTTCCTCGAGCACGAGGTGCGTGTCTCGCAGCGCTCGGGCCCGTCGCCGGTGGCGGCACTCGACGAGGAAGTCGTCACCCGTCTCCTCGGCGAGGAAGCGGCGCGCATCCTCCAGACGGCACGCGACGG
The DNA here is from genome assembly GCA_049424465.1 of Ilumatobacteraceae bacterium. GTDB lineage: Bacteria > Actinomycetota > Acidimicrobiia > Acidimicrobiales > Ilumatobacteraceae > UBA668. The sequence goes on along the minus strand of JBMSSR010000025.1, from coordinate 16,972 downwards.
GGCCACGGCCATCCGGCAGCGCGCCGAGGAACACGCACTGCGACTGGTGCGCGAGGCGAACGAAGAGGCGCACCGAGTGCGCGAGGAGGCGCAACTCGAGGCGAGCCGGTTGCGCCAGGACGCCGCCACCGATGCCGAGTCCGAGTTGGCGATGGCCAAGCAGCACGGTCGCGAGATGGTGGTCGAGGTGCGCGCCTACCGCGAACGCGTCCTCGGCGAGCTGGCCCGCCGTCGAGATCTGGCCCGCGAGCAGATCGAGCAACTGGCGCACGGCCGCGACCGACTGGTGCAGGCGTTCGAGCGTGCTCGGCTTGCTGCGGTCGACGTGCTGGGTGAGCTGACGCCGCTGATCGAGCCGGACGAATACGTCAACCTGTCACCCACGACCGGCCCGGTGCCGTTGATGGTGCCCGGTACGCCACCCCCGCCGCAGCGCCGTGGCCCTGCCTTTGCCGAGCGCGACGACGTGGCGCCGGCCACCGACGAGTCGTCGGAGCCCACCGTCGACGAGGTGCCGGCTGCTCCTGCGGGCGGGGTCGTCGACACGCCCGCCGTCGACGAGACCGCTGGCCGCATCTTCGACGTCGAGGTCGACGACCCCGAACTCGCGACCGCGGCAGACCCGGCCCCGGCCGCTGCGCCGACGGGTGGGCGGGTCCCGGGTGTGATCGACCGGCCCGCCCCGACCGTGACGGACGACGCCGCATCACCCGAACCGGCGGATGCGACGGCCCCTGCCGAGCAAGCGGTCGAGACGCCTGTGGCCGACGCCGCCGTCGCCGAGTCGACGGTGGTCGAGCCGTCGCCGGCCACCGACGTCGATGCGGTGGTGGCCACCACGCCGCGCAAGGGTGGCTCGTCCGCGCGGTCGACTGCTGCCAAGGGCGCCGCCGCGACCAGCGCCGACACTGCTGCGTCGTCCGCGACGCCCACCCGACCCATGCCCACGGCGCCGCTGCCGCGCGAGACCGTGGTCGAGCGGCCCTCTGCCGACCCGGTGACCGACATCACCCCCGGCACCACTGACGACCTCGGGGCGCATCACGACGACGCGCACGACCGGCCGCTCGCGCCGGTGGTGTCGATCTTCACGGGCAGCGTGACGACGCCGACACCGGCCCGGACGCCCGAGGCGCCGCTGCCGCCGGCGGCCCCTGTCGCGCCGAAGCCCAGCGTCGACGACCTGTTCGCCAAGTTGCGTGCGGCGCGCACCGACGCAGTCGCCGAACAGGCCGCACCGGTGACACCGCCGGCCGCGGCACGCCCCGAACCGACTGCGGGCGCGGCACCGCGATCGAGGCGCTCGACCAAGGGTGCTGCGGCGTCGGGCGCCGAGGCTCCGGCACCGGCTGCTGCCGACCACCCGGCAGGCGACGGAGCGGCTGACCGCGCGCCGGCCCCGCGCAGCACCAAGGGCGGCTCGTCTGCCCGGGCGTCGCTCTTCGAGAAGTCACCCGACGAGCCGGTGGTCGAGATGACGACCGACGACTCGATCTTCGGCCGGCGCGAGGAAGTGCTCGTACCGCTGGTCGTCACCGCGGCCAAGAAGCTCAAGCGAGTCCTTGCCGACGAGCAGAACGACGTCCTCGCCGTGCTTCGCCGCAAGGAAGTGGTGCGTGTCCTCGACGCGCTGGTTCCCGCCGGTGCCGAGCACATTGCGCGCTACACCGACGCCATCGCCGCCGAGTTGCACGATGCTGCGATGGCGGGTGCATCGAGCATCAGCCCGGCCAAGCGCGCGGCGCACGAGAAGGCGGTCGCTGCGGGCGGTTCGGTGAAGGTTGCCGCCGAGATGCTCGCCGATCGACTCATCGACCCGATGCGCGAGCGACTCGACCGTGCGGTTGCCGATGCATCCGGGTCGAACGCCGAGCTCGCCGAGACGGTGCGTCACATCTACCGCGAGTGGAAGACGCAGTACATCGACACGCAGCTCGACGACGTCGTTCGCACGGCGTTCGGCCACGGCGCGCTGTCGGCAGTGGCCCCGGGCACGCCGGTCAGTTGGGTCGTCGACCCGAGCGCACCGGTGTGTTCGGACTGCGCCGACAACGCGCTCGGCGGTGCGGTGTCGGCGGGACAGCCGTTCCCGACCGATCACCTGTGCGCGCCCGCACACTCGGGTTGCCGCTGCATGCTCGTCACCGCCCAGCGCTAGCCTCGGCGGGGTGGTCACCCGCATCTCCTCCGAGCGAGCACGGGGCGACCGTGGCCGCTTCGTCCTCATTGCAGTCGTCGCGATCATCGCGGTGCTGGTCGTTGCACTGCGCTTCTTCGGCGGGTACTGGGTCGACCTGCTGTGGTTCACGTCGGTCGACCGGTCCGACGTGTTCTGGACCGAACTCACCTCGAAGTTGTCGCTCTTCTTCATCTTCGGCGTCACCTTCACCGTGGTCGCGGTACTCAACCTGCTGATCGCCGATCGCCTCGCTCCCTCGTCGTTCTCGGCCAACACACACCCGCTCGTCGAGCAGTTCCACTCGTTCTTCGGCACCAAGCTCCGCGCGTTCCGGCTCGGTCTCGCCCTGGTCTTCGGCGTGCTGTTCGCGCTGCCGGCCACTGCCCAGTGGCAGCACTGGTTGATGTTCCGTCACAGCACACCGTTCGGCCTCACCGATGCTCGATTCGGGAACGACGTCGGCTTCTACGTCTTCCGCCTGCCCTTCATCACCTTCGTGCTCGACTGGTTGTTCGCAGCGCTCGTCTTCATCCTGATGCTCGTCGTCTTCACGCATGTGTTGTCAGGTGGCATCGTGCTGCAGCCGCCGCGGCCCAAGTTGCGCCGCGCCACCAAGGCACATGTCGCCGTGCTGCTCGCGGTGCTGGCACTGTTGAAGGCCGGCGACTACTGGCTGCTGCGGTACGAGCTCACCACTGCCAACCGTGGCGCGGTGCGGGGCATCACCTATGCGGTCGACAACGCGCAGTTGCCGGCAGTGCTGCTGCTGGCGCTGATCGCCGTGCTGACCGCGGTGCTCTATCTGTCGACGCTCACCACCGACCGCTGGCGCCCGGCGATCGTGGCGTCCGCGCTGTGGGCCGTCGTTGCGATCATCGGTGGTGTGGTGTACCCGGCAGTGGTGCAGAGCCTCATCGTCAAGCCCAACCAGCGCGACAAGGAAGCCGAGTACATCGCCTACAACATCGAGGCGACGCGACACGCGCTCGGCATCGACAAGGTCGAGGTCAGGACGGTCGACTTCGGCACGGTTGACCGTGCCGCGGTGGCGGCCAATGTGCCGGCGCTGCAGGACGTCCGTCTCGTCAAGCCTGCTGCCGAGATGGAGGACCTCTTCCGCAACCAGCAGGGCGACCCCGGCCGCACGATCGATGATCTCGACCCTGATCGGTACGAGATCGATGGCGAGCTGCGTCAGGTCATCGTCGGAGCCCGTGAGCTCGACCTCGAGCAGGTGGGCAACACCTCGTGGCAGGGCACCCACCTCATCAACACGCATGGCTGTGGCCTGCAGGTGGCGGTCGCGGGTCAGATGACGTCGACCGGCAACCCGCTGTACCGCGACGACGTGGTCGGCGTGACGAGGCCGCAGCTGTACTTCAGCCCGTCGCTCAGCGGCTACGCCGTGGTCAACACGTCGGTGACCGAGCAGGGGTGTGACGGGAGCGACGAGGCGTACTCGGGAACCGCGGGCGTGCAGCTGTCCGGCATCGTCCGCCGTGTGGCACACGCACTGCAACTGTGGGACTACAACCTGCTCGGCTCGAGCGCCATCAACAGCGACTCGCGCCTGCTCTCGGTGCGCAACGTCGAAGAGCGCGCCCGCAAGGTGGCGCCGTTCCTCGAGTACGACGCTGACCCGTACCCGGTCGCGGTCGATGGTCGTGTCGTCTGGGTGATCGACGCGTACACGACGAGTGATCGGTACCCGTACGCCGAGTTCGGTGACGTCTCGCAGCTCGACGTGGGGGCTGGTCTTGCCACGCCGTTCAACTACGTGCGCAACAGCGTGAAGGTCGTCGTCGACTCGTACGACGGCACGGTGACGCTCTATGCCGTCGACGAGACCGACCCTGTCCTGCGCGTCTGGGAATCCGTTTTCCCCGACATGTTCACGGTCGCGACACAGATGCCCGAGCAGCTGCAGGCCCACCTGCGCTACCCCGAGGAGCTGTTCCGCATTCAGACCGCCGCGTACTCGAAGTACCGCCTCGATGCGACCGAGTTCTTCGACCGCGAGGGAGCATGGAGCGTTGGCCTGGCGCCGCCCAACACCCGCGGCGCGGTGACGACCGCAATGGCCACCGACCCGACGGCCAGCGGTGCGCTCGTCAGCGACTTCGCGGTCGAGGCGGACGCACCACGGTTCGAGCCGTACTACGTGATGTTCCATGGCGACGGCACTGCATCGTCCGAGTTCGCGCTGTTCCGCCCGTTCCAGCCCTTCAGCGCGTCGAACGAGCGCAAAGAGCTGGCTGGCTACATGCTTGCGACCCGAGGAGAGGGCGACGGCAACGGCGCGCTCGTCGTGTACGAAGTGACAGGCACCCAGGACGGTCCGTTCACGGTGGGTGCGCAGATGTTCGCCGATCCCGATGTGTCGGCCGACATCACGGCGTTCAACCAGCAGCGCTCGGTCGTGAGCTTCGGTGATCTGCAGATGGTGCCGGTCGCCGGTGGTGTGCTGTGGACGATCCCGATGTACGTCGAGTCCGAGCAGACCGGGGTGCCGCAGATCCGTCGGGTCATCGCGTACTACGACGGCAAGGTCGGGTACGGCGGCTCGTTGACGGACGCGGTACGCGAGTTGTTCGCCGGCCTCACGGTCGACCTCGGTGACGTCGAGGGCTCGACCCCCAGTCAGCCGACCGACCAGCCGGGTGAGCCGAGCACCGACTCGACGGCGGCCGAACTGCTGCAGCAGGCGGACGACCTGTTCGCGGACGCCGATGCAGCACTGCGTGCGGGTGACCTCGCCACCTACGCGGCGAAGATCGACGAGGCACGCGGGCTCGTGGCGGAGGCGCTCGACCAGCTCAACCAGGGCTGACGGGCGCCCGGGCAACCGACCGCACGTCGGGTGCGCTCAGCCGCGCGCCGAGCGCCGGATCTGTTCGGCGAGCGCGGCGAGATCCTCGCGGAATGCGATCTCGTAGCGAGCCTGCTCGCTGGCCAGGCGGACCTGGGCGGCGCGCAGTGCGTCGAGCACCTCGTCGCTCACCGCGCTGAGTGACGCCGGCTCGTTCCCACTGGCGGGTGCCCCGCTGTTGAGTGCGTCGATGTCGTTGCCGAGCTCGGTGAGCTGGTTGGTCAGTTCGACGCTGATCGAGTTGATGCGCTGCTCGACGAGTGCCAATTGCTCGGCGTTCGCCCTGATGGCGGTGTCGTTGGCGGCCAGTCGCTCGGCAATCTGGGCCAATTCGCTCGCGCCGGGTTGTGTCGCCGCCTGGGTCGATGCCTTGTCGAGCGACGCGACCTGGCTGGAGAGCGTCTCGATCCGTGCCAGCACGACCGGGTCGGTCGGGGTCACCGCAGGGCGTGCGGCGAGCTGCTGCGTGGTCGCGTCCAGTGCAGCGAGGCGCGCCTCGAGCGCCGCTTTCGCCACATCGGATGCTTCGAGTCGTGCGCGCAGCGCCTCGAGCTCGGTCTGGAGTGCGTCGAGCTCGCTCTTGGCGGCCTTGTCGTCGTGCTTCTTGAACAGTCCCATTCGCAGGTCCTTGCCGATGGCGGGTCGGTGTGCGGGGCGTGCTGCCACCGTCGTGGCGTCACGGTAGTCCGACGGGCACCCGTCACCTCAGGCTTGCCGAAGCCTGAACCGTTGCACCTTGCCGGTTGCGGTCTTCGGCAGCTCGTCGACGAAGACCACCGACCGCGGGTACTTGAACGGTGCGATCGTCTGTTTGACGTGTTCCTGCAGCCGGGCGACGGTCTCCTCGTCACGTGCGACACCGTCGGCCACGACGACGTGTGCCTGCACGATCTGACCGCGGGCCTCGTCGGGCAGTCCGACGACAGCACACTCGCGGACGTCGGGATGGCTCAGCAGTGCGGCCTCCACCTCGGGGCCAGCGATGTTGTAGCCCGACGAGATGATCATGTCGTCGCTGCGCGCGGCGAAGTGGAAGTAGCCATCGGCGTCGTGCACGAACGAGTCGCCGGTGAGGTTCCACCCGTCGCGCACGTAGACCCCCTGACGGTGGTCGGCCATGTAGCGGCATCCCGTCGGGCCACGTACTGCGAGGCGCCCCACCTCACCGCGCGGCAGTTCGCGCATGTCGTCGTCGACCACCCTGGCCTCGTAGCCGGTGACTGGCCGGCCGGTACACGCCGGGCGAGCCTCACCGAGACGGTTGGAGATGAAGATGTGCAGCAGCTCGGTCGCGCCGATGCCGTCGAGCATCGGGATGCCGGTCTGCGTGGTCCACGCGTCGTATACCGGCCCCGGCAGCGTCTCACCCGCCGAGACGGCGATGCGCAGGCTGCTGAGGTCGGCACCGTCGGTGGCGGCAGCGAGCATCGCGCGGTACGCAGTGGGTGCGGTGAAGCAGATCGTCGCGCGATAGGTCTGGATGTGCTCGATGAGGTTGGGCGGTGTGGCGTTCTCGAGCAGCGTCGCTGCCGCACCGAAGCGGAGCGGGAAGACGGCAAGTCCGCCGAGGCCGAACGTGAAGGCGAGTGGCGGCGACCCGATGAACACGTCGTCGGGCTGCACACCGAGCACCTCCTTGGCATAGCCATCGGCGATGACGAGCACGTCGCGGTGGAAGTGCATGGTCGCCTTCGGCTCGCCGGTGGTGCCGGACGTGAAGCCCAGCAGCGCAACATCGTCGCGACCGGTCTGCACGGCGTCGTAGCGGACGGACTTGTGCAGCGCGATGCGGTCGAGCTCGGCGTCGTGGTTGGCGGTGCCGTCGAAGCCGATCACCTTGGTGAGGAAGCGGCTGTCCTTCGCGCAGGCGGTCAACTCGTCCATCAGCCGGGTGTCGCACAGTGCGAGCGACACCTCGGCCTTGTCGACGATCTTTGCCAGCTCGCCGGCACGCAGCATCGGCATGGTGTTGACGACGACCGCACCAGCCTTGGTCGCGGCGAGCCAGCAGGCGACCATCGCCGGGTTGTTCGCCGAGCGGATGAGCACGCGGTTGCCGGGTCGCACGCCGAAGTCGTCGACGAGCGCGTGCGCGAGCCGGTTGGTCCAGTCGGACAGCTCCTTGTACGTGCGCCGCCGGCCATTGCCGATGAGGGCGGTGTGGTCGCCGAACCCGCGCTCGACCATACGGTCGGTGAGCTCGACCGCACAGTTGAGGTGGTCGGGGTAGTCGAAGCCGTCGAGCGGCAACTCGGGCCACTGGTCGAACGGCGGCAGGTTGTCGCGCGTGAACGTGTCGATGTGCGCGCTGGGGCCGAGGGTGACACCGTGGGGCGTGCTCATGCCGGGACCTCCTGTGCAGTGTGCGTGGGGAGAACAGCGGTGGCCTCGATCTCGACCTTGGCCTGCTGTTCGACGAGGGCGACCACCTGGACAACTGCCATGGCGGGGAAGTGGCGACCGAGCACCTCGCGGTACGCGGCGCCGAGGCCCTTCGGGTTCGACAGGTACTCGTCGCGCGACGTCACGTACCACGTGAGGCGGACGAGGTGCTCCGGCCCGCCACCTGCCTCGTGCAGTACGTCGACGATGTTCTGCAGTGCCTGGCGGACCTGGCCGACGAAGTCGTCGGTCTCGAACTCCTGCTGCGCGTTCCAGCCGATCATGCCGCCGACGTAGACGGTGCGGCCCGTCGCGGCGACTCCGTTCGCATAGCCGCGTGCTGCCTTCCACCCGGCGGGGTGGAGGAACTCGTGGGGCGATTCGCTCATCGGTGCTCCTCACTCACCCGTGAACACGGGTCGCTGCTTGTCGACGAAAGCGTGGTAGGCGATCTCGAAGTCGGCGGTCTGCATGCAGATGGCCTGCGCCTGGGCTTCGGCCTCGATGGCCTGGTCGATGCCCATGTTCCATTCCTGGTTCAACTGGGTCTTGGTGATGCCGTGGGCGAAGGTCGGACCGCTGGCAAGGCGTCGCGCCAGCGTCGTTGCCGCAGTCTCGAGCTCGGCGGCGGGGTGCAGCGAGTTGAAGAACCCCCAGCGCTCGCCCTCGTCGGCGGTCATCGAGCGGCCGGTGTACAGCAGTTCCGCGGCACGACCCTGGCCGATGATGCGCGGCAGGATCGCGCACGCGCCCATGTCGCAGCCCGCGAGTCCGACCCGCGTGAAGAGGAATGCGGTCGATGCCTCGGGCGTCGCGAGACGCAGGTCGGCGGCCATCGCCATGATCGCCCCGGCCCCGACGCACACCCCGTCGACGGCGGCGATGACCGGCTTGCCGCAGCCGATGATCGCCTTCACCAGGTCGCCCGTCATGCGCGTGAACTGCAGCAACCGCTTCATGTCCATCTGGACGAGCGGTCCGATGATCTCGTGCACGTCGCCACCCGAGCAGAAATTGCCACCATTGGGAGCGAGCACGACGACGTCGACATCGTCGGCATACACGAGGTCGCGGAAGGTGTCGCGCAGTTCTGCATAGCTCTCGAAGGTGAGTGGGTTCTTGCGCTCCGGTCGGTTGAGGCGGATCGTCGCGACTCGGTCGGTCACCTCCCAGAGGAAGTGCTGCGGGGTGAGCGTGGCCATCGAGGGCATCAGCGGGCCTTTCGTGGGGTGAGGCGGTGGAGGAGTTCGTCGAGTTGGTCGAGGTCGGCGGCCGAGGCGTCGCCGAAGAGCTGGTCGACCCGCCGCTCGTGATCGGTCGCCAACTGCTCGAAGTGGGCACGACCTGCCGGTGTGAGCGCGACCATGACGACACGCCGGTCGGTCTCGGCCGGGGAGCGGTCGACGAGGCCGTCTGCGTGCAGCCGGGCGACGACGGTGGTGGTGTTTCCGTTCGAGACGAGCAGTTGGCGCGACAGCTCGCCCATCGTCATCGGCTCGTCGGCGCGGTACAGCGCGGCCAGGACGTCGAAGCGGGGGAGCGTGGTGCCGTGCTCGGTACGCACGAACTCGCTGAGCTCCTTCTCGGCGAGACGGGTCACGAGCAGCAACCTGATCCACAGGCGCAGCCTTCGCTTCGACAGCGGCTCGGTCACCACTCACCCCCGTCGATCTCGATGGCGGCACCGTTGACGTGCGCTCGATCCGGTGTGCACAGCGCGAGTGCGACAGCCGTGACCTCGTCGGGGTGGATGAGCCGACCCTGTGGGTTGTCGGCAGCGAGTGCAGCGATCGCCTCGTCGCGGCTGCGGCCGGTCGTGGCGACGATGTTGTCGACCGTGCGATCCGTCATCTCCGTGTCGAGGTAGCCGGGGCACAGCGCATTGGCGGTGAGACCCGTACCGTCGACCTCGGCGGCGATCGCCCGGGTCAGGCCGACGGCCCCGTGCTTGGCCGCGGTGTACGCAGACACGTACGCGTAGCCGCGCAGACCAGCCGTGGACGCAATGGTGATGAGCCGCCCCCACTCGTGGCCCCGGAGCTGGGTGTAACCCTCGCGCAGTGTCAGGAAGGTGCCCGTGAGGTTGGCGCCGAGCATCTCGTGCCACAGCTCGGTGGTGGTGCGGTGCAGCGGGGCGCTGCGCGCTGCGCCGGCATTGGCGATGACGACGTCGACGTGGCCGGCCTCGCGGTAGAGCGCCGCGACGTGGGTCTCGTCGGTGACATCGGCGACGACGGCGCGCACACCGGGGGTCGACGAGGCGATGGCGTCGAGTGGTTCACGACGGCGACCGCACACGATGACCTCGGCACCGGCAGCGGCAAACCCGCGGGCGAGTGACGCGCCGAGGCCGGTGCCACCGCCGGTCACCAGCACGCGACGTCCCTCGAGCGTCATGCGCGGATCGTCTCCTGGGTGCGCTGCGCGAGGCGGTACGACTGGTCCCGGCCCGGCAGGTAGGGCAGCGGCCAGTCGACGTGCGTGTCGCCGAGCTCGATGGCGGCGTGCAGGGTCCAGTACGGGTCGGCGAGGTGGGGTCGGGCGAGGCAGACCAGATCGGCGCGGCCGGCGAGCAGGATGCCATTGACGTGATCGGGCTCGTAGATGTTGCCGACCGCCATCGTGGCGATGTCTGCCTCGTTGCGGATGCGGTCGGCGAACGGGGTCTGGAACATGCGCCCGTACACTGGTCGGGCGTCGACAGAGGTCTGGCCAGCCGAGACGTCGATGATGTCGGCACCCGCCTCGTGGAACAGGCGCGCGATGGCGACGGCATCGTCGGGTGTGACGCCGTCCGCGCCCACCCAGTCGTTGGCGCTCACGCGCACCGACATCGGTCGGTCGGTGGGCCACACGGCGCGCATGGCGGCGAACACCTCGAGCGGATAGCGCATGCGACCATCGAGTGTCCCCCCGTACTCGTCGGTGCGGGTGTTGGAGACGGGCGAGATGAAGCTCGACAGCAGATAGCCGTGCGCGGCGTGCAGTTCGATCATGTCGAAGCCCGCACGCAGCGCCATCTCGGTGGACGCGACGAACTGGGCGGTCACTGCGTCCATGTCCGCTCGGTCCATGGCCTTTGGAACGGCGTTGCGCGGCGACCACGGCACGGCCGATGCCGACAGCAGTGGCCAGTTGCCCTCGGGCAGCGGTGCGTCGGCATCTGCCCACCCCACCTGGGTACTGGCCTTTCGGCCGGCGTGTCCGATCTGGCAGCAGATCTTGGCCCGCGTCTCGGCATGCACGAAGTCGGTGATGCGCCGCCACGCCGTCTCGTGCTCGGGCGCGTACAGACCGGTGCAGCCGGGCGTGATGCGACCCTCGGGCGACACGCAGGTCATCTCGACGGTGACGAGGCCGGCGCCGCCCTTGGCGCGCTCGGCGTAGTGCACGAAGTGCCAGTCGGTGGGGCAGCCATCGATCGCTCGGTACTGCGCCATCGGTGAGACGACGACGCGGTTGTCCAGCCGCAGGCCGCGAAGTTGTAGCGGGGCGAACATCGGTGCACGCCCCGGCGCACCGCCCGCCTGCTGCTGGAACCAGTCCTCCGCCTCGCGCACCCACTGCGGGTCGCGCACGCGCAGGTTCTCGTGCGAGATGCGCTGTGACCTGGTGAGCAGCGAGTAGGTGAACTGCACGGGATCGAGGTGCAGGTAGCGCTCGCACTGCTCGAACCACTCGAGGCTGTTGCGTGCCGCCGACTGCAGACGCAGTACCTCGGTGCGGCGCTCGTCCTGGTAGCGCTCGAACGCCTCGCCCATGGTCGGCTCGCTGTGCAGGTACTCGGCGAGTGCGATCGCGCTGTCGAACGCGAGCCTGGTGCCCGAGCCGATGGAGAAGTGGCCGGTCGCGGCAGCGTCGCCCATGAGGACGACGTTCTCGTGGTACCACCGCTCGCACACGACACGCGGGAAGTTCATCCACACCGCCGACCCGCGCAGGTGGTTCGCGTTCGAGATGAGCGAATTGCCGTCGAGGTGTGCGGCGAAGACCTGCTCGCAGGTGGCGATGGTCTCTTCCTTGCTCATGTGCTCGAAGCCCCAGGCGTCCCATGTCTGCTGCGTGCACTCGACGATGACGGTGGCGGTGTCATCGTCGAACTGGTAGGCGTGTGCCCACATCCAGCCGTGGTCGCTCTTCTCGAAGATGAACGTGAAGGCGTCGTCGAACTTCTGGTGCGTGCCGAGCCAGATGAACTTGCACAGGCGCAGGTCGATGTCGGGCCGGAAGACCTGCTCGTACTCGCGGCGCACGAGTGAGTTGATGCCGTCGCACGCCACGACGAGGTCGTACTCGTGGCGGTACTCCTCGGCGCTGCGGAACTCGTTCTCGAACCGCAGGTCGACACCCAGCTCGCGGGCGCGCTGCTGCAGCAGGAGCAACATCGTCATGCGGCCGATCCCGGCGAAGCCGTGGCCGCCCGACACCGTGCGCACCCCGTCGCGGACCACGGCGATGTCGTCCCAGTAGGCGAAGTTGGCGCGGATGGCCTCGGTGCTGGCCGGGTCGTTGCGCTGCATCCGGCCGAGCGCGTCGTCGCTCAGCACGACACCCCACCCGAAGGTGTCGTTGCTGCGATTGCGCTCGAGGACCACGACCTCGTGGCGCGGGTCGCGGACCTTCATCGAGATGGCGAAGTACAGCCCGGCCGGGCCACCCCCGAGGCACAGCACCTTCATCGCGACGATCCCCTCCGCTTGTTCCCCGGGGCGAGTGTCGCGCGCCGCAGCAGATGTTTCAAGGTTGAAATGTTTCCGTCGGCAGGACCCGTTGCCCGGTGTGGCCCTAGCCTCGGCGACGTGCACGGCAGGTCGGGCGACGGGTTCATGCGGTGCTCGGACGGGCACGTGCGGTGGGGACTCTTCGGTGCGGCCGGGGTGCTGTTCGTGTGGCGCTCGGACACCGAGCTCGGACCGCTGGTGATGGTGCAGCAGCGCTCGGCCTGGGCGCACGAGGGCGGCACCTGGAGCGTGGCCGGCGGCGCGATCGACGAGGGCGAGACCCCGCTGCAGGCCGCGCTGCGCGAGGCGAGCGAGGAGGGCGGCGCGACCCCCGAGGGCAGCGTGTTGGTCGGCGAGTACGTGTTCGCCCCTGCCGCCGACTGGTCGTACACGACGGTCGTGGTCGAGGTGCCCGAGCGGTTCGGCGGCTCGATCAACTTCGAGACCGACGACGTCGCGTGGGTGCCGCTCGACGACGTGGACGATCTCATCAAGCACCCAGGTTTCGCGGCTGCGTGGCCGCACCTGCGCGCGATCGTCGAGTCGATGGCCTGAGACGCGCACGAACTCGGCGTCACCGTGATCATCGTCACCCGTGGTCGCCCCGACGGCGCCCGCGACGGTGTCACCGGTAGCCTCGGTACTTGCTGTGCGCAACCATCCCTTCGTTCCCCTCCGTCACCGCGCAGTGCGGCTGTTGTGGGGCGCAGCGGTCATCAGCGATGTCGGCACCTGGGTGCAGCTCATCGTGGTCGGCACGCTGGTCGCGCGCAATACGGGCTCGGCCCTGCAGACCGGTCTCGTCGCGCTGGCGACGTTCATGCCACAGGGACTCGCGTCACCGGTCGGTGGGCTGCTGGCCGACCGTTATGACCGGCGCAAGGTCTTTGCACTCGCACTGACAGCACAGGCCGCTGCCACGGGTGCGCTGGCCGTTGTGCTGGGAGTGGGTGTGCGTACCCCGATCGTGTTGACCGCGCTCATCCTGCTGTCGAGCGTGATGGGCGCGATGGGGCAGCCCGCGTACTCGGCGATGCTGCCCGACCTCGTGCCACCCGAGGAACTGATGGCGATCCTGTCGCTGGGCATCTTCTCGTGGAACAGCGGCCGCATCGTCGGCCCGATCGTCGCGTCGCTCATGGCACTGGCACTGGGGCCGGCCTGGACGGTCGCGTTCAACGCGGCGACGTTCCTGGTGATGGCGGGTGCGGTCACACTGGTGCGTCGCGAGTTCGCGCCGCTGGGACAGGGCGGTGGCATCGTCGAGCGGTTGCGCGACGGATGGCGCGCGATGCGCAGCACGCCGGGGTGCTGGTACGGCATCCGGCTGATCGTGCTGTACAACCTCACGGCAGTTGCATTCATGGGGCTCATCCCGTTCTACGCAGCCGACGTGTTCGACGGCAGCACCGGCCTCGCCGGTGCGCTCGCGTCGCTGCAGGGGATGGGTGCGATCGTCGGTGGCGTCGTGGTGACCGCCTTGATCGCACGCTTCAGCCGCTCGTCGGTGCTCGTCGGCGTGGTCATCGCAGTCACGGTGTGGCTGACGGTCTTCGCGCTCGCGCCGTCGCGACCCGTGGCGATGGGCAGCGTCTTCGTGCTCGGCGGGTGCGCAACGGCCTACTTCCTCAGTACGACCGCTCTCATCCAGCGCGACGCCCCGGCATCGCGACGCGGTCGCGTGCTGTCGCTGCAGCAGGGCGCAGGCGGAACCACCTACGGCATCGGGCTGATGCTCGTCGGCGCCGTTGCCGACCTGACGTCGATCCGCATCGCCTTCGTCGCGGGCGCGGTCCTGATGTGTCTTGGGTTCGTCCTCATCAACCGGCGCACGGGCCACTGGCGCGAGTCGGCCAACGGCGAGATGCCCCCGCCCAGCGAGGAATGGCTGACCGCGACCGCCCCGCGTGTCGGCTGGCGTCGATGGCTGTTCGGCGCCGGTCAGCCGGTTGCCGAGGACTGCATCGGCCGGTAGCGTCTGGTTCACCGACGCGGGGTGGAGCAGCTCGGTAGCTCGTCGGGCTCATAACCCGAAGGTCGCAGGTTCAAATCCTGCCCCCGCCACGAGATGAAACGGCCGGCCCGCAAGGGCCGGCCGTGTGCTGGTTTGGGCGGGCGGGTTCCGCGACGGTGATGCGTGACTCGACTGAGAGCGTCAGTCGAAGGTCCGTCGAACTTCGTAGAGATACGCGAGCGGACCGCGCTGCGCGCGCCGGTTCGATTGCAGCGCTCGTGCCCCGATCCAGGTGGCCCGTGCCCCGAGCACAGCGGCGCCAGTGATGAACGCTGCGGGTGAGACGGCGCCATGCAACGCTGCCGCGATGGGTGCGCTGTTCGCGAGGCCGTTGATCACTGACTCGCCGCCACGCTGGGCGAGACTTCCAGCGATCGGAATTCCAGCGAGAGGGTTGCGGACGACTACGGCAGCTTTGGTACTGATCCGTCGACCACGCAACTGGAGGGCTCTGTCGACCTCGTTGAGCGGTGCTGAGACTGCTGCCTCCACTGCAGACCGCAGGTCGGTGAGGTCCTCGGTCGTCGAGATGGAGGACTCGACGAGCAACCGAATGGCGGATTGCATGGCGGCCAGGCTCTCGGAGTGTTCTCGCCGAAACTCCAGGACCTCATCGAGTGGGGTAGATGGGTCGAAAGTTGGAGCGATGAATTCGAAGCACAGCGCAGTGAACGCGTTGTCGATCGCAGCGGCCGGATTGTCGGTAGCCGTGTCCTCGAGGTGCGGCTGGAGCGGTTCGGTGCGAAGGCTCGACATCGCCGACCAGCCGTTCACGTCACAGAAGTTGAGGGAAAGGTCGGCGAAGAGGCGGCACATCAGACGGACTGGTGCGTAGAACACCTCGGAGGTCGGAAAGAGAAAGCCCGGCCCTTGTCGAAGCTCACCGTGAAAGGAGGACGTCATCTTTGAAGCTAACGCCGACGTCCAGCCGCTGGTGAGCTGACCCTGCATGGCGCGTTCATGGATGCGCTGTGCGAACTCTGTGGCTTCGCTCATCAGCTCGACTCGCCCGCGTTCGATCTCGCGCTGTTGTGCCTCCAGATTTCCGACCGCACGCGCCGCCTCGTCAGCACGTGCCCGAAATGGCGGTATCAGGGTGTCGAACGGAGGACGCTCGTGTGTGGCGCGCCGTTCCCGTTCGTGTGTCGCTCGAGCGTCGTCGACGGCCCGTCGCAACGACGACGCGCGGGCAGTCTCGCCTCGCGCGTCTGCTGCGAGCCAGTCTCGACGAAGACGATCGAATTCCTTCTTTGTCTCCGCAAAGGCTTCTCCGGCAGCGAGTTCGGCTGCATTCGTCGCGTCAGCGAGCGCTGCCCTCGCCTCCCTCTCCAGTCGCTGGCAAGCGTGCAATTCACGGTCAGTGTCCTGCTGTCTGCGGCCGAGGGCATCCCACTGTGCGACGAAGTCCAGCCACTGTCGTTCTGCGTCCGTCGCGCGTGCGCCTAGTGCTGCAATTTCGGTGGCGACAGCATTGACCATCCTCGGAACCCAGTTCTCGGCGAGCCGCATTCGAGAGTGGGAGAGCCGGGTGGGGACGTAGAGGCCTTCCAGCACGTCAGCGAGGTGTCGGGATCTCGCCAGCGAGGCGCAAAGCTCGGGAGGAATTCGCTCGGCGGGCACGTCGTTGTCGGGAACAATCGTGCTGATGCGGTCGTGGAACAGAATCGCTGGATGCAGCCACTCGTTCGGTGGGGCCATTTCCGGCTGCCACAGCACCGTGTGGAGAGGAGAGTGTGATGCATCTCCATCGGCTGCCAATCGCTGAAATGTGTCGGACACGAGTGCCATCGTTTCGCATAGGGCGGCAGGGCACAAGAGGGCACCAGAGGCAGTGACCTGCAGAGTTGGGGTGCTAAGACTTCGTCGTGCGACTGAAAGGCCTTCCGGTACGGCTCGTACTCGACGAGCATGGAAAGGAGGTTGCACTTGACCTTGTCGCGGATTCCCCTCTGTTCGTGTTCGGTCGAACTGGTGCAGGAAAATCGAACGCGTTGCATCAGATCATTTGCGAGGTAGTCGAGCGTGCGTCAGCCGACGAGGTCTCCCTCGTACTGGTCGATCCCAAACGCATTGAATTCGGTGTGTACGCCGCGTTGCCGCACCTGCGATCCCCGGTGGTCGATGTCGTCGAATGGCGGCGGACACTGACGGATCTGCGAGGGGAGGTGGCCCGCCGACGTGGGTCAGACGATTCCGAACCCGATGCGGACATCTTGCTGATCGTGGACGCTGCTGAACTTCTTGAACCGTCGATGCACCAGGACCACTTCAACGAACTCGACGTCATTGCCGAGTATGGGCCGTCCGTCGGGGTGCACCTCGTAGTCGCTGCTCAGGCCCGCGGCGCCGAGCGGACGTCGGAGATCCTGGAGCCGTTTTCGGTGTTTGCCCTGGATGTCACGGAAATGGATGACAGTTCGACCGTCATCGGCGTACCTGACGCAGCGAATCTCGATCGGCGGGGGCATGGGCTCCTTCGGCGTTGCGGCGAAGTGGGGTTCATCGACCTTGACGTTCCGTTGGTGACAGACGAGCGACTTCGCGCGGCCACTAGTCGGTGGCCTGGGGATGGCAGCTGATCACGAATGTTCGTGCCTCTGGAGCCGTCTACGGGCCCGTCCCTGCGCTTCGGTCGCCATGACGAGTTTGCGCTGAGCTGGTAGTGCGGTAGCAGGGTCGCACGCGTACCGACGCGGGCCGTCGTCGAGGGGGTCTTGTCGAGGCGCGGAGGGCAGCGGTGGCGACTTTGGGACACTCAGGTGCTGCGGAGCACCTTCGTCATCGGTCGACCCTTGGCGAGCTCGTCG
>JBMSSR010000024.1:0-17671 GCA_049424465.1 Ilumatobacteraceae bacterium | reverse complement strand
GTGGGCGTCGGGCGACTCCGAGGCTTAGAGCGACCCGATGTTGATGATCGACCCGCCGCCCTGCGCGGCCATCGCCTCGCCGAACACCTGGGCGACGTGGTACGAGCCGATCAGGTTCACCTCGACCTCGCGCAGTCCGTGCGACGTCATCAGCCGGCGCACCACGTCACCCTGGCCCGACCCGATCTCGAGCATCAACCAACCGCCGGGTCGCAGCCAGTCACCGGCTGCGCCGACGATCGCTCGGTGTGCCTCGAGCCCCTCGGGGCCCGACCACACCGCGGTCGACGGCTCCCAGTCACGCACCGACGACTCGACGTCGGGGTCGTCGAGTGCAACGTACGGCGGGTTCGACACCACGAGGTCGAGCGAGCCACGCAGGTCGCCGGGCAGCGCGTCCCACCAGTCCCCGTGCGCGAGGCGCACTCGGTTGCCCGAGACACCGAGCCCGGCTGCATTGGCGCGCGCCACGTCGAGTGCATCTGCAGACGCATCGGTGAGCCAGACCTCGGCGCGCCCACGCGGCAACTCGAGCGCCACGGACAGGCCGATCGCGCCGCTGCCGGTGCCGAGGTCGACACACGTCACCACCCGCGACTCGGCAGCGATGAGGTCGCGCAGCGCATCGACGGCGAGGCCGGCCAGCAACTCGGTCTCGGGCCGCGGGATGAGCACCCGCCGGTCGACCATCAGGTCGAGTCGGCGGAACGACCAGTGGCCGAGCACGTACTGCAGCGGCTCCCCCGCCGCGTAGCGGGCGAGCATCGCATCGAGGTGCGCCATCATCCGCTGGGTGGGCTCGTCGTCGAGCACGTCACGGAACTCGTCGCCGAACGCCCCACTCGCCTCCTCGCACAACCAGCGGGCACGCGCTCGATCACCGACCCGCGCCGCGGTGGCATCCCATTCGCTGCGCCACGTGCGCACGACCTCACCGGTACGCGGTGCGGACGGGCCGTCGGCGGTCACGGCCGTTCGTCCCCGCCGGCCAACTGGCGCGCCCGTTCGTCGGCGGCCAGCGCGTCGACGACCTCGTCGAGGTCCCCCGACAGCACGTCGGCAAGTCGGTAGATGGTGAAGCCGATGCGGTGGTCGGTGAGGCGGTTCTCCTTGAAGTTGTACGTGCGGATCTTCTCGCCGCGCCCACCGCCACCCAACTGCGCGCGCCGCTCGACCGACAGCGCGGCATCGCGCTCGGCGGTCGCCAGTTGCAGCAACCGCGACCGCAGCACGGTCATCGCACGGGCCCGGTTCTGGATCTGGCTGCGCTCGTCCTGCATCGTCACCACGAGGCCGGTGGGCTTGTGGGTGATGCGCACGGCCGAGTCGGTGGTGTTGACGCTCTGTCCTCCGGCGCCGCTGCTGCGGTACACGTCGATGTCGAGATCGCCCGGGTCGATGGCGACCTCGATCTCCTCGGCCTCGGGCATCACCAGCACCGTGGCGGACGAGGTGTGAATGCGCCCCTGACTCTCGGTGACGGGCACGCGCTGCACGCGGTGCCCACCGCCCTCGAACTTCAGGCGGCTCCACGCAGTGTCACCACGCACCTCGAAGGTGATCTGGTTGAGCCCACCGAGGTCGCTGCGGTCCTCGGACAGCACGTCGACCGCCCACCCCTTCGAGGCGGCGAACGCTCGGTACATGTCGAACAGGTCGCGGGCGAACAGATTGGCCTCCTCGCCACCCTCGGCGCCGCGGATCTCGACGATGACGGTGCGCCCGTCATTGGGATCCTTGGGCAGCATCAGCAGCCGCAGCTCGTCCTCGAGCGCTGCGAGGTCGCGCTCTGCCGACGACAGTTCGGTCCGCAGCCCCTCGCGCTCGTCGTCGGTCGCCTCGCCCAGCAGTTCGCGCGCGACCTCGGCATCTGCCTGTCGCAGTCGGAATCGCCGGATGCAGTCGACGACCGGCCCGAGGTCCTTGTACCGGCGGGTGACGTCGCGCAGACGCGCCTGGTCGCTCGCCAGGTCGGGGTCGGAGAGACTCGCCTCGAGCGAGACGAACTCGTCCTCCAGTGACTGCAGTCGGTCGAACACCGCTGTCGAGGCTACGGGTGCACGGACGCGATGTCGATCGTGCGCAGTGTCACCGGCGGCACGGCGAGCGCCGCCAGACGGTGCTGCAGGTCGATCGCATCACGCGTCGGCAGCACGAGTTCGCACTGGTCGATGCCGGTCGCCGTCCGCGCGTCGATGCAGGTCGGCACGGCGTCGAGGTCGATGCCTGTCGTGAACACCAGCACGGTGCGGCCACCTCGCGCGTCGTGGGCGACTGCCGTGCACGGCACCGGGTCCTTCAGGTTCGCTCGCGGCTCGGGTGGCGGCACCGGCTCGACGCGCGACGCGCCGACCAGCGCCGGGTCGGCCACGACCACGGCACGCAGCAGTCGCTCGCGTGCCAGACGCGCCAGTGGGTGGCCAGACGCCGGGTCGGTGCGGTGGGCGCGCACCGCCGCCACGACCTCGGCGAGCGCCGCAGATGTCGGCCGGTCGCCGTGGAGCATCAGGAACGCCTCACGGTCGTGAGTACCGACGCCGACCTCGAGGCGGGTCGTGCCGCTGTACGCGTCGTCGACCACGCGGCACACCTCGAGGCCCACCACCTCGCCGGCCAGCACCCCGTGCTCGATGGTCGGCTCGGCACCGGCTGCGACGATCACGTCCTCGAACTGGCGATGGTGCGGTGGCACCTCGGCGGCGTGCGGCAGCGGCGCAGCGACGGCAGCCACGAGCGCCCGCCCCTCGGCGCGCCAGACCGAGACCGGCAGCGCGAACCCTGCTGCTCGCCGGGCGAGTCCACCCTCACCCTCGTCGACCACCACGTGCAGCCGCGCCACGTCGTGGCGGACGGCCCACGCCAGCGCGCCGCCCAGTCCCCGCGACGGCCCGTACTGCGACCGGTCGGCCACCAGCACCCAGCCCTCGTCGCCGTGACGAACTGCGGCACCACCAGCGAACTCGGCGGCCTCGATCGCGCCGCTCGACGACCCGGCAAGGGTGGACGCAGCGAGGTGGTCGCGCACGAGCGCGCTCAGCTTGATGGCATTGAGGCGGGCGGCGCGGCCCTCGTCGATCACGCCGTCACGCTACGGGAACCGCCGACGGCTGCCAGCGCCGTCAGGTGAGATAGCCGACGACGTCCACCACGACGTTCGCCGTGCCGGCCGAGTTGTGCACCTGCACCGCGCCGCCGGTGCCGACCTTCACCATCGCGAGCACGGTGGCGTCCGCCGCGGTGCCGGTGGACAGCGTCGCACCGGCCGGACGGGTCGCACCGGCTGCCCACGCCGTGACCGTCGTGTCGGCACTCGGGCCCACGACGGTGAGCTCGAGCAGCACGCCCGACACACCCGTCGCCGGCACACCGCCCTTGCCCAGTACGGCGACGGACCGGACGGTCCCGGCGCTGAACAGCAGCGTCGCGTCGGTGCGGGTGTCGAGCAGCCGCGCCGACGGCAGCGGGAAGTGGCGACCGTTGGTGGCGCTGCCCACGTACGCGAGAACGTCGACCACCACGTGCGTGGTGCCGGCGGCGTTGTGCACGGTCACCTTGCCGGTCGAGCTGAGCGGCACGAGCGTCGTCGTCGTGGCCGTCCTCGACGCCGCCACGGGCAGCGTCGCGAGCGCCGGCCGCGCGGCGCCGGTCTGGTACACGGTGAGTGCCGTCGCCGCGCTCGGGCCGAACGCTGTGAGCGAGACGAGCGCCGCCGTGGCGGTCTTGGGAACACCCGCGACGCCCCGGATCGTCACGTCGAATGTCGTGTTTGCGGCGAAGGTTCCGGTCTTGCCACCGGTGCCGGTACGCGTGTCGAGTGCACGGCCGGGGTTGACCGCAATGGTGCGGCCCGCGGCGGTGGAGCGGTAGTAGCCGATGACGTCGACGGTCGCCTGCGCGTCGCCGAGGTCGTTGAACACGTTGACCCGACCACTCGACCCGATCTTGGTGATCGCGAGCGCGCTCGTCGATGCCGCCGCGGTCGCCTGCACCACGGGCGCCACAGGGCGGGCGACGCCGGTGGGCCACGCAGTGAGCGAGGTCGCAGCCGTTGCGGTCGCAGCACCGACGCGCAGCGCCACGGCGGTCACGCCCGTTGCCGGGACGCCGCCGGCGCCGGTCACCTGCACCTCACCGGCAGCGCCCGCGCCGAGTGGCAGCCGACGCGGTGCGAGCCGCGAGTCGTACAGGCGTGCCGGCGCGAGCGGCACGTAGTCGCCGAGCGCACTCGTCGGGACGACACCGGTGGCCACACCGGCACCCGGCGTCGAGCGGAACAGCGGCAACGCGCTGTACGTCCCGCCGAGGACGGTGGACGAACCACCGCCCAGCCACCCGTCGAGGATGCCCGCGTACATCTGCCGCAGGTCGACCTGGTACGCCATGCGGTCCCAGCGGCCCAGCCCGGCGAGCGGCGGCTGGGCGCCGAGCAGGCCCCCCTGCACACCGCGGCCGATGACGAAAGAGTTGCTCGCCGCACCGTGGTCGGTCCCCTGCGAGTCATTGGCCCAGCTGGGGCGGCCGAACTCGCTGTGCACCACGACGGTGACGCGGCTGCGGAACCGGTCGTCGAGCGACGTGAAGAACGCCTTCAGCCCGTCGTCCAGTTGCTGCAGCAGTGACGCAAGTGTCGCGGGCTGGTTGGCATGCGTGTCGAAGCCACCGGTGGCCGTGTCGATGACCCGGATGCCGATGTCGGCGTTGACCATGCGCGCGGCGAGCGTGAGCTTGCGCACGAGGTCGCTGTCGGGCAGCGGGCGCGAGTACGACGGTCCCACCGCCTGGCCGACGTCGACCACGTTGCCGACCGTCGCGGCGATGACGTCGTGCCACGCACCCCGGCCGGCCGACGCCGACCCGAACGACCGCAGCGCGGTGTGCATGCGCTGGTCGTAGACCGTCGTCCCGGCCCCGAACCCGAGGCCCCACGACGGCACGGCCGTACCGCGGCGCGAGACACCCTTCATCGTCAGCGGCAGCGCACTGCCGACAGCCACTGCGCGGAACAGGTCCGCACTCGCGAACCCGTCGAGCCACCGTCCGACCCAGCCGGACGACGGCACACCCGCAGCGGTCCCGCCGTACATCCACGCCGCCATCGACGAGAAGTGGCTGAAGCTGGGCGACGGATAGCCGATGCCCTGCACGACGGCCACCTCGCCCAGGTCGTACAGCGACTTCACGTACGACAGCGAGGGGTGCAGGCCGACAGCCGGGTCGAGGATGTGCAGGCTCGACGCAGGAAGGGCGAGCGAGCCGTGCTGCGTGTAGTAGTTGCCGTCCGCGTAGGGCACCACCGTGTTGAGCCCGTCGAGTCCACCGTCGAGCCCGACGAACACGAGCACACCGTCGGCCGCGCCGATCGGCGTCGCCGCCTCGGCGATCGAGTCGGGCACCAGGCCGACGCGCACGAGTTCGTCGAGACCGCCCGCGAGCGCGCCCGCGCCGAGGCCCATGCCGACGAGACGCAGGAAGTTGCGGCGGTCGACCGAGCGCGGGTCGTCGTCGGCGACCGACAGCAGCCGCCGGGCCTCCACCTCGGAGATGTCGGAGTCGATGGTCACGGTGTGGTCCTCGGGGTGAGCGGCAGCGGGGCGGGGGACAGCAGGGGCATGGCGGGCGACATCAGGCGACGTGGAACTCGGGCGTCAACATGCCCATCGTCAGCAGGTTGGTGGCCTCCCACCAACCCACCCAGGGCTCGGCCACGCGCTGCACGTTGACGTAGTCGACGAGCGCGGTTCGGGTGGGTGTTGCGAGCTGCAGCCCGAACATCGCAGCGAGCGCATCGACCGTCTGGTCGGCAGTGCGGCCCGCACCGATGTTGTTGGCATTGTTGGCACGCAGTTGCCACGTCGTGTAGCGGGCGAACTCGCCGCGCGATTCGAACGCGCTCGCGTTGGTCCAGTAGTCGTTGGTGCGCCAGCCCGCCACGTTCGGCGGCAGGAACGGCTGCTGACCCATTCCCTGCAGGTACCACTGCGGGTTCAGCGCCGCGGCGCGGTACCCGGTGAAGTGCATCACCGCCACCACGAAGTCGACGGGCGACCGGACGAGGCCCGTGCGCGCGGACGGTGCGTAGAACTCGTCGCTCAGCAGCAGGGCGCGTACCCAGGGCAGCATCTCGAGGTTGTTGTCGTAGAGCACCTGCGCCAGCCGCGACACCAGCGCATCGCTCGGTGCGTCGCCGGCGAGGTACGCCCACAGCTTGCGCGTCAGGAACTTGCAGGCGGTGAGCTTGGTGGTGGCGTTGCCCTGCAGGATGTGGTCGATGATCTCGGGCCCGTCCCACGCGCGGGTGATGCCCATGAACGTCTTGTTGCCGGCGTCGTGGTCCCAACTGTGGAACTGGTACGTCATCGTCGACCAGTCGATGCCGTGACCCGTCCACGCACGGGCCGATGCCACGACGTCGTCCTCGGTGTAGTTGCCGACGCCCAGCAGGAACAACTCCATCAGTTCGCGAGCGAAGTTCTGGTTGGGCGAGTAGTCGACGTTGTCCTGGTTGTCGAGGTACAGCAGCAGCGCTGGGTGCAGCGAGACCGCACGGGCGAGGGTACGGAAGTTGCCGAGCGCGTTGTCGCGGAACACCTTGTTCTGGCTGGCCAGCGCCTTCATGCTGAAGACCTTGTCCCAGCCGCTGCAGAAGTGGCCGTGCCAGAAGAACGTCATACGCTCGAGCATCGGTCGGTCGAGGTCGACCATGCGGTCGAGCCACCATTGCGTGGCGAAGACGAACTGCTGGTACTCCTGACCGGAGATGTCGGTCAGCAGGTAGTCGGGTACCGCCGGCGAGGCGCCGACAGCGAGGATGTCGTCAACCGCCTGCGCACGTGTCATCGAGGACAGCGCCGCGACACGGGCCGGCTTGGCGACGTACTCGGTACGACGGAGAAGATGAACCAGTTCGTCGGTGTTCACAGCGGGCCGCTCCCTCGGCACGACCCGGACTGGGTCGTTGCTTCATCGGCACGACCATAGGCAGGCTGAAGTGGGTCCTAGTGGTTCACAGCGATAACGCGACACCGCAACGTGGTCGCATTGGTCTGCCGACACATGGTCGGCACGAGGGGTGACGGGCGGCGGTGCCGCCTCGCGTCACTTGCCCTTGCGGGCGCCGTAGCGCTTGTTGAAGCGCTCGACGCGGCCACCGGTGTCGACGAGCTTCTGCTTGCCGGTGAAGAACGGGTGGCACTCGTTGCACAGTTCGACGAACAGGTCACCGGGCTTGGTGGAGCCGGTGGTGAAGGTGTTGCCGCACGAGCACTTCACCGTGAGGTCGCCGTAACTGGGGTGGATGTCGGTCTTCATGGCATTCTCCAGAGGTAGGTCGCCGAGTGTAGCGGTCGGGGTCGGACCCGACACCGGGCCCGGCCAACCGGCCGACCAGCCGGTCACATGCTCGGCTGGCGGGCGATCTCGGACAGGAACTCGTCGTTGGTACGGAAGGTCTTGAGCCGGTCGATGAGCAGTTCGAGGCCCGGGGCGGCGTTGCCGTCGGCCGCCAGGCCGCTGAGCACCCGGCGCAGCTTCCAGACCATCTGCAGCTGCTTGCGGTCGAAGAGCAGCTCCTCGTGGCGGGTGCTCGAGGCGTCGACGTCGATCGCCGGGTAGATGCGACGCTCGGCGAGTCGGCGGTCGAGGCGCAGCTCCATGTTGCCGGTGCCCTTGAACTCCTCGAAGATCGCCTCGTCCATGCGACTGTTGGTCTCGACCAGCGCCGTGGCGAGGATGGTGAGCGAGCCGCCCTCCTCGACGTTGCGGGCCGCACCGAAGAACCGCTTCGGCGGGTACAGCGCACCGGCGTCGATACCGCCCGACAGGATGCGGCCACTGGCCGGCGCGGCGAGGTTGTACGCACGGCTCAGTCGGGTGATGCCGTCGAGGATGACCACGACGTCCTCGCCCGCCTCGACCAGGCGCTTGGCCTTCTCGATCGCCAGCTCGGCGACATGGGTGTGCTCGTCGCTCGGGCGGTCGAAGGTGCTCGAGATCACCTCGCCGCGGACGGTGCGACGCATGTCGGTGACCTCTTCGGGCCGCTCGTCGATGAGCAGCACGATGAGCTTGACCTCGGGGTTGTTCGCCTCGATCGACGTCGCGATCGTCTTCATGATCGTCGTCTTGCCGGCCTTCGGCGGCGACACGATGATGCCGCGCTGGCCCTTGCCGATCGGCGACACGAGGTCGATGATGCGCGCCGTCATGTTCGACGGATCGTTCGGGTTCTCGAGCGTGAGCCGCTGGTCGGGGAACAGCGCCGTGAGGTCCTCGAAGCGGCGACGGTTGCGCGCCTTCTCGGGGTCGCCACCGTTGACGGTGTGGATCTCGAGCAGTGCCGGGTTCTTCTCGTTGCGCCCCGCCGGTCGGCTGAGGCCGGTGACGTGGTCGCCCTTGCGCAGGCCGTACTGCCGTGTCAGCTTGACCGGGATGTACGCATCGTCACGGCTGGCGAGGTAGCCGTTGACACGCAGGAACCCGTAGCCCTCGTCGCGCAGGTCGAGATAGCCCGACACTCGCACCGGCTCGGTGCTGACGGGCGTCGACGAGTCGTCGCGGTCCCGATCGCGGTCGCGGTCCGGGCCCTGGCGGCTGTCGCGCTCGTAACCACCGTGGCCACCCTGGCTGCCCTGTCCCCCACGATCCTTCTTGCGGCGGCGCCGACGCTTGCGGCGCGGATCGCCATTGCCCGAGTCGGGCCCCTCGTCGGGACCGTCGTCACCGTCGTCGCCCTCGTCGTCGCCGTCGGCGCTCGCTGCACCGCCGCCCGAGCGCATCAGCTCGACCTCCCAGTCGGCGAGCGGCTCGCCGTCGGGGCCGAGCACGACCTCGGGCTCGGGCGCCTTCGGCGCGGCCACACGTGCGGCCGATGCACCGTTGCCCGTGCGGGCCGGTGCGCCGGTGTCCGACTGCTCGGCGGATGTCGGCGTCGCGCCGTCGCCCTCGGCAGCGGGTGCCTTGGCCGTGCGCGACGGCTTGGCCGGTGCGTCGGCGGGTGCGGCTGCGGCAGTCGGGCCGGCACCGGTGGTCTCGAGGATCTTCTCGATGAGCGTCGCCTTCGAGGCACGGGCGGTGGTCTTCACCCCGAGCGCCTGGGCAATGGCGAGCAACTGGTCCTTGTCCTTGCTGTCGAGCACCGACTGCTCAAGGGCTTCCGCGGCCATCGGCCACCTGCTTTCTACGAGGGACGGCAGAGCGAGGCGTGTCGGTGACCAGAGGGATCACTGGACGCCCGGCGGCCCCACCGCCTGGGAATCGTTTCCCCTGCCGCGGCCTCCGTCGGGCATCGCCCTGACCTTCGCAGCGGGGAGTGTCCGGCAGACCGGACGAGCGCACCCTAGCGGCAAATTGCACGCATGCAACCCCACCATGACACTGATTCGGGGGCTGACCGGCTGGGCCGGAGGTGACGGTCGACGCTCAGCGGAACGTCGTGGACACGAACCGCTGCACCGTCGACAGGTCGTTCGGCAGGACGGTGACGTGCTCGTCGCGCTCGAACAGGTCGGCGAGGTGTGCCGGGAGCGGCGGGCGCACACCGGTTGCCCGCTCGACGGCGTCGGGGAACTTGGCGGGATGGGCCGTCGCGAGCGTGACTGCGGTGTTGGTCAGGCGGCCCGACGCACGGAGCTGCTCGACCGCGCCGACGCCGACAGCGGTGTGCGGGTCGAGCAGCATGCCCGACTCGCGGTACGTGCGGGCCATCACGTCGATGGTCGCCGCGTCGTCGAGACGCGCCGACTCGAAGGTGCCGTCGAGGAACTCGGCCCGCTGCGACGGTGTGACGCTGAGGCGGCCCGTCGACCGGAACCTGGCCAACTGTGACGCGGTCGCCGCACCGTCACGGCCGTTCATCTCGAACAGCAGCCGCTCGAAGTTGCTCGACACCTGGATGTCCATGCTCGGGCTGAGCGACGGCACGACCGGCGCTGCGGTCATGTCGTTGGCGGCGAAGAAGCGGTGCAGGATGTCATTCGCGTTGGTCGCCACGACGAGGCGGTCGATCGACGCACCTGCTCGCCGGGCGATCCACCCGGCGAACACGTTGCCGAAGTTGCCGCTCGGCACGCACACGTCGATGGGCCCCGCCAGCAGGTCGGCGGCGACGGCGTAGTACACGACCTGTGCCATCACACGCGCCCAGTTGATGCTGTTGACCGCGCTGAGGCCGACCGAGTCGCGGAAGGCCACGTCGCCGAACATCGCCTTGACCAGGTCCTGGCAGTCGTCGAACGTGCCGTCGACGGCCACGACGCGCACATTGGGGGCATCGACCGTCGTCATCTGCCGACGCTGCACGTCACTCGTCCGGCCGTTGGGGTACAGGATGACGATGTCGACGCTGTCGCAGCCCTTGACCCCGTCGATGGCCGCCGAGCCGGTGTCGCCGCTGGTGGCACCGACGATGGTGACGCGCTGCGAGCGGGCTCGCAGCACCTCGTCGAACAGCCGACCCACCAGCTGCAGCGCCACATCCTTGAAGGCGAGCGTCGGGCCGTGGAACAGCTCGTGCACGAAGTGGTCGTGGTGCAACTGCACGAGCGGCACGACCGCGGGGTGGGCGAACGTGCCGTACGCCTCGCGGCACAGCCGCTCGACGGTGGCGGCGGGAAGGTCGTCGCCCACGAAGCGCCCGACGATCTGCGCCGCCCTCGCCGCATAGTCGTCACCCGGTCGACGCTGCGGCAGGGTCGGCCACTCGGCCGGCACGTAGAGGCCTCCGTCGGTGGCGAGTCCGGCGAGCATCGCATCGGTGAACCCCAGCTCGGGCGCAGCACCGCGGGTGGAGACGTAGCGCACCGACATGCCTCAGCTCCCGATCACGCGCAGCAGACCGCCGATGTTGCGGACGACGTCGAGTTCGCGGAGCTCGTTGACGGTGGCCTGCACGTCGGCCTCACGGGCGACGTGGGTGATGAACACGAGCCGAGCATCGGGGCCGATGCCCTCCTGCTCGGCGGCGCGGATGCTGACGCCGTGCCGGGCGAACACACCGGTCACGGCGTGGAGGACGCCGGGCCGGTCAGCGACCTCGAGGCTGAGCAGGTACTGGGCCGAGGTCTCGTCGATCGGACGGATCGTCGCCCGTCCGAACGTACCGAGCGACCCGAACGTGCCCTTTGCCAGGTTCGACGCTGCGTCGATGACGTCGCCGAGCACTGCGCTCGCGGTCGGGGACCCGCCGGCACCACGGCCGTAGAACATCAGCGAGCCGACGGCCTCGCCCTCGACGAAGACAGCGTTGAAGCTCTCGCGCACGCTGGCGAGCGGGTGGTGCTTGGGCACCATCGTGGGGTGCACGCGCACGGCGATGTCGCCGGTGGCCGAGTCGGCCTCGGCGATGCCCAACAGCTTGACGACGTACCCGAGGCGGTCGGCCATTGCGATGTCGTGCGCACCGATGCGGCTGATGCCCTCGTGGTACACGTCACCGGCGACGACCCGCGAGCCGAAGGCGATGGTGGCGATGATCGCCGCCTTGGCGCCGGCGTCGAAGCCCTCGACGTCAGCCGTCGGGTCGCGCTCGGCGAACCCGAGACGCTGTGCCTCGGACAGGGCCGCGGCGTAGTCGGTGCCCTCCTCGGTCATCTTGGTGAGGATGAAGTTGGTGGTGCCGTTGATGATGCCCATCACCCGGCGCAACGGCTCGCCACGGAGGCTCTCGCGCAAGGCCCTGATGACCGGGATACCACCCGCCACCGCAGCCTCGAACAGCAGGTCGACGCCCGACTCGTCGGCGGCGGCGAACAGCTCGGTGCCGACGTTGGCGAGCAGTTCCTTGTTGGCGGTGACGACCGGCTTGCCTGCCCGAAGTGCGGTCGTGATGAGTTCGCGCGCGGGTTCGATGCCACCGATCACCTCGACGACCACGTCGATGTCGGGGTCGGCGACGACGGCGTGCGCGTCGCGGACGAGAACCCCGTCGGGGAGCGCCACCTCCCGGTGAGCGCTGAGGTTGCGGACCGCCACCTTGGCGACGACGAGCCGCAGGCCGGTGCGTGCCTCGATGGTCGCCGCCTGGCGACCGACAAGATCGATGAACGCGGCACCGACGTTGCCGCAGCCGAGGACGCCGAGACGGATGGTGCGCGGGGTGCGGTCGCTGCTCACGCCACGAGGCTACGAGTTCTGCGCCCGATCACCAGCGGAATACCGCCCCGACGGCGCGGTGCGGGGCTCAGGCCGTGCGGCGGACGAGGCGCACCATCGCGGCGCCCAGCACCACCAGCACCAGCGCGAGGCCGGCGAGGCCGGCGCCGGTGGCGCCGGTGGACGGCAGCGAGCTGGGCATCGGCGACCCGCTGAACAGCATGGGCATCTCGATGACCGTGTCGGTCGTGACGGTGTCGGTGGTGACGGTGTCGGCGGTGACGATGTCGGCCACGACCGTGTCGGTCGCCATCGGCGGGGCCGCCACACCGGTGACCACTGCGCTGACGGCCGGGTCGGCCGAGTCGCACGCAACCTGCACGTCGATCACGTACGCGACATCGGCGTCCTCGGCGGTGAACTGATACGACCCGTCGGCGAGGCCGGCGTAGGTCGCAGTGCCCGAGGCGGTGACGACGTCGACCGACCCACCGTCGGCGGCACAGGTCGAGGTCACGGCGATCTCACTCACGCTTCGTACTGTACTCCGGCACTTCGGCCACGTACAGCGGCCGTCAGAGAAAGTTTTCGTCAGGCTGACAGGCGATCCACTGTCGAATCGCCCGTTCCGTGGCACCGCAGTCACCCTGCGTCGAACTTCGGTGCGACGCGGGCCAACGAGCCCCGCCAGTGGCGCGGTCAGTCGACGACGTCGCAGGCCACGAGGTCGTCGAGGGTCTCGCGGCGTACGACGACTCGCGCCCGTCCCTCGGCGGCGAACACCACCGCCGGCCGGGGCAGTCGGTTGTAGTTGCTGGCCATGCTGTAGCCGTAGGCGCCCGTGACGGGCGTGACGAGCAGGTCGCCCACCGCCACGCCCGGCGGCAGCGCCGCGTCGAACACCAGCACGTCGCCGCTCTCGCAGTGCTTGCCCACGACACGGGCCCGCTCGGGGCGCTCGGCGAGCGTGTCCCGGGCCAGGAACGCCTCGTACCCGCTGCCGTACAGCACCGGACGGGGGTTGTCGCTCATCCCGCCGTCGACGCTGACGTAGCGGCGGATGCCGGGGATGTCCTTGACCGTGCCGACCGTGTACACCGTGACCGCAGCCGCGGCGACGATGCTGCGCCCGGGCTCGACCGACAGTGCGCTGCGCACGCCGAGCGCACTGCACGCGTCGAGCAGCACGCTGGCCCACTGCGTGATCGTCGGCGCCTCCTCACCCGCCACGTACGGCACGCCGAGGCCTCCACCCACCACCAGCTCGGGAAGGTCGAGCGGCGCAGCGAACTCGGCCATGACGGCGACCGCCTTGGCGAAGTTCGACGCAGCGAACACGTTGCTGCCGATGTGGCAGTGCACGCCGACGAGGTCGACGGCCGGCGACCTGCGAAGGCGGTCGACGGCGCGGGCTGCGTCGCCGTTCCCGAGGTTGAAGCCGAACTTGCTGTCGTCCTGGCCGGTGGCGACGAACTCGTGCGTGTGGACGTGCAGGCCCGGCGTGATCCGCGGCAGCACGCGCGGGATGGCCCATCCCTCGGCGCGCATCTCGGGGAGCAGCGACTCGAGCCGGTCGATCTCGTCGAAGCTGTCGACCACGACGTGGCCGACCCCGGCGGCGAGGGCGGCGCGCAGTTCGTCGAGGCTCTTGTTGTTGCCGTGCAGCGCGAGGGCCTCGGCAGGAATGCCGGCGCGCAGCGCCACGTGCAGCTCTCCCCCACTGGCCACGTCGATGCCCATGCCTGCCTCGTACGCGAGTCGCGCCATCGCGCTGCACAGGAATGCCTTGCCGGCGTAGAACACCCGTCCTCGGCCGAAGGCAGCGACGGCCTCGTCGCAGCGGGCCCGTAGGTGCGCCTCGTCGTAGACGAACAACGGCGTGCCGTGTGCCGACGCAAGCTCGTCGATGCGGCAGCCGCCGATCACGAGCATGCCGTCGGTGGCGACCTCGGCCGTCGCCGGCAGCAACGACCGCGGTACTGGGCTCACATCCGCTCCGGGGCGTCGATGCCCAGCAGGTACAGGCCGCACTCGAGCACACGCGCCGTGAGGTCGCAGAGTGCCAGCCGCTGCAGCTGGGTGGACTCGTCAGCCTTGAGCACCGGGCACGCCTCGTAGAACGACGTGAACAGGTGCGCCAGGTCGAACAGGTAGGTGCACAGCCGATGCGGGCTGAACTTCTCGATCGTGTCGTGCACGGCCGAGTCGAACTGCAGCAGCTGCAGCGCCAGCGCCCGTTCCTGCGGCTCGCCGAGCCGCGGCACCACACCGCGTACGTCGGCACGCTCGATGTGTAGCTCGGCTGACGCCTTGCGGAAGATGCTGCACACGCGGGCGTGTGCGTACTGCAGGTACGGCGCCGTGTTGCCGTCGAACGCCAGCATGCGGTCCCAGTCGAAGACGTAGTCCTTGATGCGGTCGCTGGACAGCTCGGCGTACTTGAGCGCGCCGATGCCGATCGACCGACCGAGCGCCTGCAGTTCGTCTCCGTCGACGCCCGTGCTGCGGTCGGCAACTGCGGCCACGCCACGCTCGATGGCCTCGTCGATGAGCTCGATGAACCGGACCGGGTCGCCACTCCGGCTCTTCAACATCTTGCGGTCGGTGCCGAGCACACTGCCGAAGTTGACGTGCACGGCGCGGGCCGGCGGGCGCAGCCACCCCGCCATCTCGGCGACGGTGAACACCATGCTGAGGTGCTGCGACTGCGGCGAGCCCACGACGTACACGAGCAGCGTCGCGCCGAGTCGCTCGGTGCGGTCGATGACGCACGCCAGATCGCTGGTCGCATAGTTGAAGCCACCGGTACGGGCCTGCACGATCAGCGGAAGCGGCTCTCCGTCGCGGTTGACGAAGCCGGGCACCCACACCACCTTGGCGCCGTCGCTCTCGGCGAGCAGCCCCGCCGCGTCGAGCCGCTCGAGCACGTCGGGCATGAGCGGCTGGTACATCGACTCGCCCGCCAGGTCGTCGTCGGTGAGCAGCACGCCGAGCTTGCGGTACACGTCGTTGAAGTGCCGCGTGCTCTGTGCGACCAGGATGTGCCACAGCCGGGTGGTCTCGGGGTGCTCGCGGCTCTGCAGCAGCACCACGCGTTCGCGCGACCGCTCCTTGAACTCGTCGTCGGCCTCGAACTTCTCGCGGGCCGCCTTGTAGAACGCCCCGAGGTCGGACACCTCGAGATCGGCGGCGCCCTCGATGCCGGCCACGTCGACGAGGTGCTCGATGAGCATGCCGAACGGTGTGCCCCAGTCGCCGATGTGGTTCTCGCTGATGACGCGGTGCCCGACGAACCGCAGCTGGCGGACGATGGCATCACCGATGACGGTCGTGCGCAGGTGACCGACGTGCATCTCCTTGGCGACGTTGGGCGCCGAGTAGTCGACGACGGCCGTGTGCGCCAGCTCGGCCCGCCGGACACCGAGGTGCTCGTCGGCCGCCGCCACCGCGAGTTGCGCGGCGAGGAACTCGGGCCGGAAGGTGAGGTTGACGAAGCCGGGGCCGGCGACCTCGACCGCCGAGCACACCGTCGTGAGCCGCTGATCGGCGGCCAACGCCTCGGCGATCTCGCGCGGCGGGCGGCCGCCGCCCTTGGCCCGTGCCAGCGCACCGTTGACCTGGGCGTCGGCACGGTCGCTCGGGCGCACCACGGGGTCGATCTCTGCCACCGGCCGACCGGTGACGTCCGCGAGCACCTCTCGAACGGTCTCGGCGATGGTGTGCAACGGGTCGGCCATGAACGTTCGATCGTAATGGTCAGCGGCCGGTCGTCGGGGACCGATTCTCGGTATCGTGTGCCCGTCGTTCCCGACGAACGAGCCGTGCACCGCACGTCGAGCAGTCGGCCGACACCCCGCCCTCGTAGCTCAGGGGATAGAGCAACGGTTTCCGGAACCGTGTGTCGGGAGTTCGAATCTCTCCGAGGGCGCTCGTGTGACACTGCTCAACCGGCGTGCCGGCAGGGCGCCCGGTCCCCCTCCGCCAGGTCCGGCGGTCAGCCCCCGACGAGGTCGTCGGGCGGGAACGTGGGACGGTTGTCACCCGGACGGACGATCGGGCCGTAGACCTGCTCGTACTTCGTCATGTTCTCGTTGAGCGCACGGATGAGGTCGAACAGCACCGAGACGGGCAGCTTGACCCGCGACGTGACCCGAGCAGGGACCACCACCCCGCCGTCACGCGGCTCGGGCTGCTGGGTGGCCGCGAAGTCGAGCGTGAACTCGTGCGCCGTGTGCCACACACCGACGAGGTTGGCGAAGTGGCCACCCTGCTCGTCGTCGGGAACCCGCCACTCGTACCCCACCACCCGCTCGTTCGTCATGAGCGGAGTGTAGGCCCGGCCCTCGACCCCGTCGTCAGCGCGATCGGGACACGACTCCCGCGCGCGTCGCGCGCTAGGTGATCGTCAGGCCGATGGTCGTCGACGAGAACCGCCCGGCGTCGGTGGAGTTGACGACGGTGATGCCGCGCAGGCCCGTCGCTGCCGTGGTCGACACGGCGACCGTGAGGCGGACGGTCGTCGAGTTGACGAACGTGACGGTGCCCAGCGTGAGGCCCGTCCCGGCGAAGCCGACCGTCATGCCAGCAGCGAAGCCGGTGCCGGTGATCGTGATGGTGGTGGCGGCGGCGCCGCGGGCGAGCGACGCCGGGCTGAGCGACGTGACCTTCGGACCGGCGTTGACCGTGAAGGCATTGGCGAGCGTCCTGGTGCCACCGTCCGGGTTGGTGATCGTGAGGTCGCGCAAGCCGGTCGCTGCATTGCCCGAGATGTTGACCGTCACCGCGACTGACGTGGCCGTGATCGTCGACGACAGCACTGTGATGAGGGTGCCCGAGAAGGCCGTGGTGGCACCGGCCTGGAAACCAGTACCCGTGATCGTGATGACCTGACCCGTGGCGCCGGCGCCGCGGCTCGTCGGCGTGAGCGACGTGATCCCCGGTGCCGCCGTGATGGTGAGACCGCCCGTGCGGATACCCGTGCCGTAGTTGGGGTTGACCACTCGAACGTCGCGGGCGCCCGTCGTCGCGGTGAGCGCCACGCTGATCGTCACCGACATGCTCGTCGAGCTCGTCCATGTCGTCGAGTTGACGGTGATGCCGGTGCCGCTGAACTCGACGGTGGCGGCGGGGTCGAACGCCGTGCCGGTGATCGTGAACGTCCTCGACACCGCTCCCTGGCCAGCGGCCGTCGACGTACCCGACACGAAGGCTGTCACCGTCGGCGCCGAGACGAGCGTGATGGCGCCGGTCAACGTCGCCGGGAGGCCACCGCTCGTGACCGTCACGTTGCGCAGGCCGAGCGTCGCTGCCGTGGCGATCGTGACGACGACGGCCAACGACGTCGCCGAGCCGAACGTCACCGAGTTGACGGTGATGCCCGTACCCGAGAAGGCCACGGTCGAGGTCGGCTGGAAGTTGGTGCCGTTGACGGTGATCGTCTTGGTGACGGCACCGACACCGACCGACGTCGGGCTCGCCGACGTGACCGTTGCCGGCGCGACCACCGTGAAGCCCCCCACCAGCGTGCGATTGCCAGCATCCGGGTTGGTGACCTTGATGTCGTAGGCACCCAGCGTCACGCCGG
>JBMSSR010000023.1:0-17937 GCA_049424465.1 Ilumatobacteraceae bacterium | reverse complement strand
TCACGGCACAGCCGTACAGCCACATCAACGACGGTCTCCGCGACCGGTTGGGAGGTACCCATGAGCCAGCGTCACCGCAGTCTCGAGGCGGCCCCGCCGCCGAAGATGGACCTGCGAGCGCATGCCCACAACGAGCGGCATCGCATCAACAGCGAACTGCATCTCGTTGCGGCCCAGGTCAGTGCAGGGATCGAGCCCGACGAGGTGCACGAACCCGGCCGGGCCTGGGTGCCCGAGCATCACCATCACGAGCGAGAGCGCGCCGGCAACGGCACGCGTCGGCTCCGGCACTGGAAGCTGAAGTCGTGGAAGCGGCGCACGACGGTGCGCAAGGCGAAGGCGGTGGCCTATCGGCTCGCCGCCGAGCAGCCCTGACGCCGCAGACGACGTCTACAACCACGCACGCGACAGTTCGTCGCGCCGCTCGTCCCACTCCTCGGCGGTGATCGCGTAACGCACGTGGTCCTCCCACGTGCCATGGATCTCGAGGAAGCGGAGTGCCACACCCTCGTCGCGCAGGCCGAGCATCTCGACGACGCGACGGCTGTTGTGGTTGCGCGGCACGATGCAGATCTCGATGCGGTGCAGGTGCAGGTGCTCGAACGCGAACCGGAGGACGGCCACGACGGCCTCGGCGACGTAGCGATTGCCGGCCTTTGCCTGGTCGATCCAGTAGCCGATCGTCCCGGTCTGCTGGGCACCGCGCACGACGCCGTTGAGGTTCACCTCGCCGGCGAAGTCGGCACCGATGAACATGCCGAAGCCGTAGGCCACACCGAGTTGGCGGTCGCGGTCACGAGCGTGGCACCGTGAGGTGTACGCATCACGGTCGCGGGTGGGGTCGAGCATGCCGGCCGGTCGCAGTGGCTCCCACGGCACGAGCCATCCCTCGTTGCGCTGGCGCACCTCGCTCCACTGTTCCCAGTCGGTGGGCGTGAGCGGACGCAGCACGATGCGCCGGCCGTACAGGCGAATTGCGCCGCCGGAGTTGGCGGGGTGGTCCCTCATCGCGGGTGTTCCGTGGCGGGGAAGGCGCCGCTGGCCTCGCGCAGTTCGACGGTGGCGAGGTCGAAGTGGCGCATCAGCGCGACCACGGCACAGCACGTCCCGACGATGTCCGCGACCCATTCGGGCGGCAGCCCGGGGTTGCGTGCCCGTTCGGCAGCCGACTCGGTGACCAGCGTCCGGAAGAGGTCCTCGGCGGCGGCCCGGTCGAGGCGGAAGGGGAGCGCGGTCGCGACACCGACCTCGACATCGGCGAGGACCGCGATGCCGTGACCCGCCACGGTGACCCGATCGGCGAACCGTGCGGCAGGCAGTTCGCGCTCGACATCGTCGAGGTGGTCGACGACGAGGCCGATCGCGTTGGTGAGCCCACTCGGCTCGGGCGGGTCGCCGGTGACGAGGTGGATCAGCGCCGCCGCGCCGATCGGCACCTCGGTGGAGAAGGTGCCCACGGAGCACTGCAGTCGGTCGGTGTCGAGGAACACGTCGAGCCGCACCTCGTCGGTGGCGCCAGCGGGCCCGCGCGCTGCAACGCCTGTCATGCCGGCACCTCGTCGAGGTGTGCCTGCACCCACCGACCGACCGGGTCATCGCCACCGGCGAGGAACCACGCGTAGTGCGCGTGCAGACACTTCACGCCCGTGCGTGTCCCGCCGACACCGCCGTGCGGACGCGGGCCGTCGTGGTGTGGAGGGAGTGCTGCGTCGCGCTCTTCGGCGTAGCGCGCGTGGGCGTCGGCGATCGCGCCGGCGTCGATGTCGGCCTCGGCTCGTCGCACGCCGCCGTCGGCCTCGAGGCGACCGACGCGACGAGTGGCGTCGCGGCCGACGAGCCAATACCGGGTGGGCATCGGCGTGCCGTCGTCGAGCAACGGCGCGTTGCGCAGCACGAGAGGGTCGCCGGCCGCATCGCGCACGATCACCTCGAAGGCACCCTGCGGGACGCGACCGATGAGCGCGACGACGCGTGCGAGGTCGTGGTCGGTGGTCACC
This sequence comes from Ilumatobacteraceae bacterium, assembly GCA_049424465.1. Lineage (GTDB taxonomy): Bacteria > Actinomycetota > Acidimicrobiia > Acidimicrobiales > Ilumatobacteraceae > UBA668. The sequence continues at coordinate 15,940 of JBMSSR010000023.1, read as the reverse complement.
GGCCGATCAGAGGACGGCGACGGCGATCGCGACGACGATGGCGATGCCGATGGCGAGCGGCACGAGTCGCTTGGCAATGGCGGCGCCGGCCACGTTCCCGAGTTCGAGCGGGGCGACCTCGCGAGGTGCGGCGGCCGCAGCGGGTGCACTGCCAGCGCCACCGGCAGCGTCGTCGGCGGGGGCTGCCGAACCCTGCTCGTCGAGCATGGTGTTGAGGTTGGCCGCGAACTGTGCCATCAACTTCTCGCTGACGTCGCCCATGATGCCGCGGCCGAACTGGGCGACCTTGCCGGTGATGTGCAACTCGGTGGTGACGACGCACTTGGTACTGCCCTCGGACACGCTCTCGAGCTGTGCGGTGATGAGGGCGTCGGCGTTGCCCTTGCCGCCCGTGTCGCGACCGGAGCCCTTGAGCACGGCCTTGTGGTTGGCGTCGTCGCGCTCGACGAACTCGGCCTGACCCCGGAAGGCGGTGGCGATGGGTCCGAGCTTGACCTTGACCACGCCCTGATAGAGGTTGCCCTCGGATCCCTCGAGCTGGGCGCCGGGCAGGCAGGGGGCGATGCGCTCGACATCGGTGAGCACGGCCCAGGTCTGCTCGATGGGGCGGTGCACGATGAACTCGTTCTTCAGTTGTTCCATCGCTCGAGGTCCTCCAGGGTGTCGATGTCGGCTCCTGAGCCTAGGCACGCCACGCGGCACACCCACGATGCGTGCTCGGTGATGAGGTGCCGGGCGCCGGCGTCACCCTCGGTCGGCAGCAGCGGCCATACCGAGCGGTCGAGGCGCACCGGGTTGGGGCCCGGGACACCGTCGTAGGTGGCGATGACGATGCGGCACTCCGTGGGTGCGTCGGCGACGGTACGCCACGCCTCGGACGGGACGAACGGCTGGTCAGCAAGGCCGATCGTCACCTGCTCGGCGCCCAGTTCGGCCGCCGTCCGGACGGCGACCTGGACCGAGCCGGCCTGCCCGGCCGCCCAGGCCGGATGACTGCGCCAGATGACAGTCGGTGACACATCGTCGGGCACGGGCAGTGTGACGGCGCCAGTGACGACGACGACGTGGTCGAAGCCGGCGCTGACGACGGCCGCGAGCGAGTGCTCCCACACGGTCCGGCCGGCCAGCGGGGCGAGCAACTTGTGCGTGGAACCCTTGAAACGACTGGCTCCGCCGGCGGCGAGCAGGGCGGCGACGCGGACCATCGGATGCAGCCTAGGTGGGCCGTTGGGGCTGGGCCGCCTGCCCGTGAGGGGCAGGGAGGGTGTCATCCTGACGAATGACAGAAATATTGCAAAACGATTGCAGGCGGGTTGATTGTTGCAATTCGATGACGCTAGGGTCGCCCCTCGTTGCGCCGGACTCGAAGGAGAACGGCCCGAGGCGACAGCCCGAACGGCTGTCGGGAAAGGAGTCGACCGACATGATGACCCGCCGCCTGTCGACCCTTGCCGTCGGGGCCGCTGTCCTCACCGGCTCGTTGCTCACCGTGCCCACCGCCGCCTCGGCGCAGGGCACCCGGCCGACCGGTCAGCCCGCCGCCGTGGTCCGCTCGTTCGGCCCGACACTCGGTCTCGCCCCTGCTGCGCTGTCGCCGCTCGCCGACGTGCCCATCGGTCCCGATCCGCTCGCGGCGCTCGCGTCGTCGGCGCTCGACGAGTGGTACATCTTCGCCACCACCGGCCTCGGTGAGCACCTCGCCCGGTTCATCGCCATCCGCGACGCCCTCGCTGTCGAGGCGTCGGCCCGCATCGAGGTCGACCCGCTGCGGCTGCAGAAGGCATGGGCTGACGCCGACCAGCGTCACCAGATCGTGCTGATGGCCGCCATGACGCAGCTCGGCACGCCGTACCACAAGCGGATGAACAAGCCCGGCAAGGGCTTTGACTGCTCTGGCTTCACCAGCTTTGCGTGGGCCGCCACCGACATCATGCTGCCGGCCCAGAGCCGCCGCCAGATCAACATGGTGACCCCGCTGTTCCACGAGATGGCCCAGCCCGGCGACCTCGTCTACTACCCGGGCCACATCGCGTTGTACCTCGGCATCGACGACGCGATCCTGCACGCCCCCGACTACGGCGACGTGGTGTCGTTCTCGCACCTGCGCTCGGGCCGACTTCGCACGGCCCGTTTCGGCGGCCCGCTCGGCTGAGCTCAGTGGATGGGGCCCGAGCCGTCCTTGAGGCTCGGTGCACCCCGCCCGGTTCGTCGGGCGATGATCTCGGCACAGATGCTCACCGCCGTCTCCTCCGGCGTTCTCGCGCCGAGGTCGAGCCCGATCGGTGACATCAGGCGGGAGAGCTGTTCGGTCTGGTCGACACCGACCTCGGCGAGTCGCTCGAGGCGCTTCGAGTGCGTCTTTCTGCTGCCCATCACGCCGATGTAGCCGACAGACGTGCCGAGTGCACCCTGCACGGCCGGCACGTCGAACTTGGGGTCGTGGGTGAGGATGCACACTGCGTCACGGCTGCTCAACGACGCGCCGCGGCGCTCGAACAGCGGACCGGGCCAACTGACCACGACCTCGTCGGCCATCGGGAAGCGCCGCCGGGTGGCGAACACCTCGCGCGCGTCGCACACCGTGACGCGGTAGCCGAGCAACTTGGCGACCTTGGCGAGCGCCGCCGTGAAGTCGACCGCCCCGAAGATCCACATCTGCGGCGGTGGCGCCCAGGTCTCGATGAACACGCTGAGGGTCGGGCTGTCCGCCAGGTCCTCGGGCGTCGTCTGTCCCTCGGGGCCGTACCGACGCACACCGCTCCGGCCGGCCTCGAGCTCGGCGAGTGTGTCGCGCAGCTCGATGCGGTCGAGCTCGGGGTGACCGAGCGAGCCCACCGGTGACTGGTCGGGTGTGACGAGCAGCTTGCGCCCGACGCCGGGCCCGGCGCCGACGGGGACGAGGGCGCCCGGGTGCTCGGCGCGCAGCAGGTCGCGGAGCCGGTCGTAGAGCGAGGGTTGGTCGGTGGCCATCGTCGTCACCAGTCGAGCGACTCGATGAACAGCCGGATCGTGCCGCCGCACGTGAGGCCGACCGAGAACGCCTCGTCGTCGCTGTACCCGAACGACACGACGCGCGGCGGTGCCTCGCCCGACAGGGTGGCGAGCGCCTCGCTGACGACGGCTCCCTCGACGCAGCCGCCGCTGACGCTGCCCGCAACCTCGCCGAGCTCGTTGACCACCATGGCTGCGCCGGGGTCACGCGGGCCGGAGCCCTCGATGTCGACCACGCGGGCCACTGCGACGCGCAGGCCGGCCGAACGCCAGCGCTCGATGTCGTCGAGCAGGTCCTTCATGGTGTGCTCCTCCTCGGCACGTCGGCCGCGATGACGGCGGCGAGTTCGTGCATCGCCGACAGGCTATGCCCCTCGACGAAGTCGTCGACGTAGGGCAGGGCTGCCGCCATGCCCCGGGCGAGCGGTGCGTAGCCGGGTGTGACCTTCAGCGGGTTGACCCAGACGACGTGGTAGCAGACGCGGTGCAGGCGACGCATCTGCTCGGCCAGTACCTCGGGGTCGCCGCGGTCCCACCCGTCACTGAGCACGACGACGATCGCACCACGGGCCATGCCCCGCACACCCCACTCGTCGTTGAACGCGCGCAGGCACTCGCCGAGGCGGGTGCCGCCGCTCCAGTCGTGTACCCGCGCCGCCGCGGTGGCGAGGGCGGCGTCGGGGTCGCGTGCCGTGAGTTCCTTGGTCATGCGGGTGAGGCGGGTACCCAGCGCGAATGCCTCGACACGCTGGCGGCCCGACACCGCGGCGTGCACGAAGCGGAGCATCGCCCGCGCGTAGGGCTCCATCGAGCCACTGATGTCGAGCAGCAGCACGAGGCGACGCATGCGCGGGCCGGGCTCGCGCCAGTGCCGCTGCAGGGGCTCGCCACCGGTCCGCAACGACGAGCGGAGCGTCGCTGGCAGGTCGTGGCGCCTGCCGTGTGGTGCCCGTCGGTAGCGGAACGATCGGCGCGGCGGGCCGGCGATGCGCAGTCGCGACATCAGGTCGTGCGCGACGCGGAGTTCGTCGGCCGTGTACTGGGCGAAGTCCTTGTCGCGCAGTGTCTCGGTGGCCGAGAAACGCAGCGTGATGGTGGGATCGTCCGAGGGCTCGCCCTCGCTGTCGCCCCCGTCGTCGCTGTCGTCGTCGACCGCGAGCGTGAGGTGCAGCACCTCGGGCTCGGTCTCCGCGTCGAGCGACACGATGCGGTGCCAGAACACCTCGAAGGCCCGGTCGAACACGGTGATGTCCTCGGGGCCGCGGACGAGCGTGGCCCGACCGGCCCAGTACACGTCGTCACGCCGGTCGAGACGAAGTGCGCCGAGCGCGTCGACGAAGGTGAGCACCGAACCGAGCGGCACCTTCAGGCCGGCGCCGCGCAGCACGCGGGCGAACGCGATGGCGATGCGCTCGGCCGCGTCGGCCTGGGTGTCAGGCGGGCTGGTGACCACGCTCGAGCGCCTGCTTGACCAGGTCCGCGATGCCGTGCTGGCGCGTGCGCTGCTGGTCCTCTCGGTACTTGAGCACCGTGCCGAGCGTGGCCTCGACGACTCGCTCGTCGAGGTGCGAGGTGCCCAGCGCGGCGAGCGCCTGCGCCCAGTCGATGGTCTCGGCGACGCCCGGCGGCTTGTACAGCTGCAACCCCCGCAGGGCCTCGACCGCGGCGGCCACCTGGCGGGCGAGCCCCTCGACGACCTGCGGCACCCGCAGGCGGACGATGCGGACCTCGCGCTCGAAGTCAGGGTGCTCGACCCAGTGGTACAGGCAGCGGCGCTTGAGCGCGTCGTGGACGTCGCGAGTGCGGTTGCTGGTGAGCACCACCAGCGGCGGGACGGCAGCCGCGAACCGGCCGATCTCGGGCACGGTGATCTGGTACTCGCTCAGCACCTCGAGCAGGTAGGCCTCGAACTCGTCGTCGGCCCGGTCGACCTCGTCGATGAGCAGTACCGGCGGCACTGACGTGGCTGCGTCGATGGCGCGCAGCAGCGCACGACGCAGGAGGAACCGCTCGTCATAGAGCTGTGACTCGAGCGCGTCGGTGCTGAGCGTGCGCGACTCGCCGGTGGCCTCGGCGGCCCGCAGGTGCAGCAGCTGACGGCTGTAGTCCCAGTCGTAGACCGCCTGCGCAGCGTCGATGCCCTCGTAGCACTGCAAGCGGATCAACTCGCCGCCGGTCCAGCGCGACAGCACCTTCGCCACCTCGGTCTTGCCGACCCCCGCCTCGCCCTCGAGCAGCAGCGGGCGGCGCAGCGTCATCGCGAGGAAGATCGAGGTCGCGAGGCCGTCGTCGGCGATGTAGCCGTTGGCGGCGAGCGCCGCTGCCACATCGGCCGGCGTGCGCGGGGCCGTCGGCGAGGCGGCGGTCGTGGTCGCGGCGGGTTCGCTCATTGCCGTGCAGGTTAGGGCGGGTGCCATGCTGGTGCCTCATGGGTCGAGCCATCCCCCCGTCGACCCACCGCGCCGGGGCGTGGTGGCGGTGATCGTCCGTGTGCACGCGCCGGGCGCCTCGACCGTCGACGTCGTCGTGGGCGACCCGGCGGGTCAGCGCCTGCGCCGTGCCGCCGGCAGCCGTGCCGCAGACGGAAGGTGGGTGGTCGATGTCGAGGCACGTGACGGCGATCGCTACCGGCTCGTCGTCGACGGTGTCCCTCTCGTCGACCCGCACGCCCGCGACCTCGTGCTGCGGCCGGACGGGCCGTGGGGTGTCGTGCAGCCGCCATGGCCGCGCCGCCCACAGCGGACCCCCCTCGCGGCGCGGGCAGCGCAGCCGCTCGTCTACGAACTGCACGTCAAGGGCTTCGGCGGTGGCTATCTCGGTTGCATCGACCATCTCGACCACGTCGTGTCACTGGGCGTCGACGTCATCGAGTTGCTGCCGGTCCACCCGTTCGACGACGGCGACAACTACTGGGGCTACATGCCGATCGTGTGGGGTGCCGTGCACCGCGGCTACGCGGTCGATCCCGAGCGTGCAGCGGACGAGCTGGCCACGCTGATCGAGGCAGCCCATGACCGCGGGCTCGACGTATGGATCGACGTCGTGTTCAACCACACCGGGGAGGGCGGTGGCGAGTTCCCCGCGATCACGCTGCGCGGCCTCGACCCGGCGCTGCACCGCCGGCACGCCGACGGGCGGCTCGTCGCGGACAGCGGGTGCGGCAACGACATCGACCCGTCGCACCCGTATGTACGAGAACTGGTGCTCGAGGGCCTCGACCGGTACGCCGACCTCGGTGTCGACGGATTCCGCTTCGACCTCGCCTCGCTGCTCACGCGCGACGGAGGGGGACTGGTCGAGCTGATCACTGCCTGGGCCGAGCAGCGTGGTGTCGAGTTGGTGGCCGAGGCGTGGGACCTCGGCGCCTACCAGGTCGGGCACGGGTGGCCGTGGCCGTCGTGGCGGCAGTGGAACGACCGCTTCCGCGACGACGTGCGTGGGCTCGTGCGCGGCGAGGCCGGGCTGGTGCATGCGGTGCGGCGGCGGGTCGAGGCCAGTCCCGACCTGTTCGCGGACCCGCCTGTGCTCGCGCTGGTCGATGCCCGTGCTGTCACCGACGCCGGCGCACTGGCCGAGCGTCGCACGCTCAATTTCCTGACCGCGCACGACGGCCTCACGCTGCACGACCTCACCCTCGTCACCAGCGACCGGCACCGGGCGTGGGACACCGGTGCGCTGCTGCGCCTGCAACAGCTGAAGAACTATTTCGCGGTCCTGCTGCTCTCGAGGGGCGCGGCGATGTGGGTGATGGGCGACGAGTTCGGTCGCACCCAGCACGGCAACGACAACCCGTACAACGTCGACGGCCCGCTGTCGTGGGTCGACTGGACGTCGGCGGGTGAGTGGCACGAGCTCACGTCGGCCGTGCGCACGCTCGCTGCTCTCCGGCGTGCACATCCGCCGGGTGACATGCGATTCCACGGCGTCGATGTCGACGTCGACGAGGGCTTCGAGTCGCACTCACTGGCGTGGAGCAGCAACGGCCTCTACGTGATGCTCAACGCGTGGTGGGAGCCGCTCGAGTTCGGCGTGCACGAGCCGGGGGACTGGTCCGTCGCCTTCTCGTCGGCGGAGTTCGGCACCGTCGACGGCACGTCGTACCGGCTGGGCCCGCGCTCGGTGGTCGTGCTCGAGCAGCGCTGACGACGGACTGTCGTGGCCGTCAGGGCGCCACAGCCGTGGTGGCACTCGGTTCGCGGACGACTGACAGCACGGCGTCCCAGACCTCGGGTGTCTCGAAGCCGAGCGCCCAGAACACGACGCCGCCGATCCGCTCGGAGCGGGCGATGTCGACCCGGTCGCGGGCGCCGGCCGGTCCGACGAAGTGCACCTCACGGGTCTGCGTGCACGTCGACGTCGCGTCGGACGACTCTCGCTCGTACACGAACGACTCGTCACCCGTCGTCGGATCGACGGTGGTGGCGGCGATTGCGTAGCGCTCGACCAACCGCGCCACCTCGCGCAGGTTGGGGTCGACACGGCCGGGTGTGCCGTCCGGACAGGTCCCTCGCGTGTCCACCACCCAGTTGCGCCCGTACAGCGGCACACCGAGCCACAGCACCTCGTCGTCGTCCACGGCGTCCTTTGCGGCGCGGACCGCTGACCGCACCCACTCGAGCGGCGCGATCGGGCCGGGCGACGAGGTGGAGTAGTCGTACGCCATGATGCGGATGCGGTCGACGATGTCGCCCATGGCGGCGTAGTCGTAGACCCAGTAGCCACTGTCGACGGTGCGTCCGCTGTCGTAGATCGGCGGCACGGCCACGGTCAGGATGCGGCCGTCAGCGTGCAGCGCAGCGGCGAGTTCGCGCAGGAACTCGATCCAGTGCACCGAGGTGGTCGCCCAGGTCGAACGGTCGTCGGCGAACGCGAACTTCTCGTAGTCGATGTCGATGCCGTCGGTCTGCCACGTGCGGGCGAGCCCGACGAGCGTGTCGACGTGTCGACGTCTCGTGTCGGCATTGGCGAGGATCGCCGCCATCTCACCCGCATCGGTGGCGTCGGCGACTGCCGGCACGACGAGCGCACCGGCGGAACGAGCGGCCGACAGGAGCGGTTCGACGTCATCAGCGGTGAGGTTTCGGCTGAGTCGGACGTCGACGGCGCCGTGCGTCTCGAACCAGAACGGTGAGAGTTCTGCGAAGTGGGTACCCACCGACGCGACGGTCTCTGTGGCGTCGTCGAGCACCCAGTACGGGGCCCATCCCGCCATCGCGATCACGGGGAGCGGCGCAGGGTCGTGTCGGCGGACCAGGGTCGTGAGTCCCGCCGCGACGGCGAACAGTGCGACGAGGGCGACGATCGGCCTGAGGCGTCGGGGCGCGTGCTGCGGCTGCGGTGCACGGGCGCTCGGGCGTCGTGGGGTCGACCGATCGAGGTGACGCGTGACGTCCCGCGTGATCTCGGCGACGGAGCGGCGGCGTGGTGGCCCGAGCCTCGTGAGGCCGAACAGCCCCGGGTCGATGCCGTCGAGGGAGTCAAGGCGCTGGTACTCGCGCGACGGTGGCATGTCGAGCACGTTCGGCACCGCGATGGTGCGGCACCCGGCGTCGACCGCGCTGCGCACGCCGGTGGGCGAGTCCTCGATGGCCACGCACGCGTGGGGGTGCACACCGAGCACGTTGGCGGCGGTGACGTAGGGCTCGGGGTGGGGCTTGCCGCGCGACACCATGTCGCCGGTGACGATCGCCTCGAACGAGTTCGGCGGGAGTGCATCGACGACGGCCAGCGCGAACCTGCTCCAGCTCATGGTGACCAGTGCGCAGGGGATGCCCGCCGCATTGAGCCCCGCCAACAGCTCGCGCGCGCCGGGGCGCCACGGCACGCGGCGCCTCACGCGCTCGACGACACCGTCGAGCAACCGGTTGACGATGTCGTCGATCTCCATGTCGACCGACCCCTGCTCCTGCAGGATGCGCGCCGACTCGCGCAGGTCGTTGCCCACCAGTGAGTGGGCCTTTGCGTCGTCCCAGTGGCCGCCGAACTCCTCGACCAGCTCGTACTCGCACTCGATCCAGTACGGCTCGGTGTCGACGATGGTGCCGTCCATGTCCCACAACACGGCAGCCGGCCGGTCGTGGCTCGGCCCCGAGCGGTGTCGTCGAGGCGCCGGACGCGTCACAGTGCCCGTGCGGCGCGGCGGCCCTCGAGGAGCGCTTCGAGCAGCGTGCGCGGCGCCACGCAGTCGCCGACCTGGTGGTGGGCGCCCTCGATCGCATCGGTGGGGAGACGGAACCCGCAGTCGACCACCGCCGAACACTCCAGCGTGTGCTGCTCGCCGCTGTAGCGGTCGGTGACGACGGCTCCGTCACGCGTGACGGCGTCGAGGGTGCTGCGTCGCTGGATGCGGATGCCGCGTTGCTGGAGCCGGACGTTGGCGGGGGCGAGGTCGCCGCTGCGCGACAACTCGTTGCCGGCGATGTGGTCGGGGGTGACCAGCACGGCGCGGTCGCCGAGCGCCTCGGCGAGCGCGACTGCGATCGGACCGCCGATGGGGTCGTGCAGCACCACGGTGCCGTCGGGGACTGCGGCACCGCGTACGACCTCGTCGATGTCGAGCACCGGCACGGCACCGACCTCGACCCGGTACGTGCGCCGACCGGGCCGGCCACCGGTCGCCTGCACCGTGACCTCGCCGGGGATGGGGCCACCGTGCCGCCCGGTGTGCGGGGTGTCGGTGTCGATGCACACGTTGGCGCGGCGGCACTCTGCCTCGAGCCACTCGACGAGTGGGCGGCCTGGGCCGGCGAGTGCGGCGAGGCCGCCCACCGTCGGGGACTGTTCGACGAGGTGCACTCGGTGCCCGCGCAGCGCGGCAACTCGCGCCGTCTCGAGACCGGCAGGGCCGCCACCGATGACGAGTACGTCGGCCGGGTGCTCTGCCGGCGAGTACCAGTCGGGGTCGTCGAGCTCGTGACCCGTCGACGGCTCGGCGACGCACGTCACGACAGGATTGCGTGCGTCGCGCACCTGGCAGGTCTGGTTGCACCGGATGCACGGCCGGATGCGCTGCGCCTCGCCGGAGCGCACCCGCGTGACGAGGTCGGGGTCTGCCAACTGTGCGCGTGTCATCTCGACGCCGTCACACACGCCGTCGCCGATCGCCCACTCGGCCTGGCCGGGGTCGACGACCGAGCCCTGCAGCCAGACGGCGGTGTCGGGCGAGTGCTCGCGCACCGCAGCCCGCACCGTGCGGCAGACGTCGATGTTGTAGCCGGTGGGTTCGTGCACGTCGGCCCGCGTCTTCTCGGCCGAGTAGATCGAGCCGCGGACGGTGACGAGGTAGTCGACCCCGAGCGCGACCAGGTCGGCAGCGATCGTAGGTGCCATCTCGGGGGTGATGCCCGCCCACGGCGCCAGTTCGTCGCAGCACAGGCGCAGCCCGACGACCCGGTCGCCGGCTGCGGCGCGCACCGCGGCGAGCACCTCGCGTGCGAACCTGAGTCGGTCGGCACCCCACTCGTCGTCGCGCTGGTTGGTGAGGCCGCTCAGGAACTGGCGCACGAGGCTGTGCTGGCCGGCGTTGACCTCGATGCCGTCGCACCCGGCCTGCACGGCGAGCGCAGCGGCTGCGCCGAAGCCGTCGACGACCTGGCGGATGTCGTCGGCCTCCATGTACTTGGGTACCTCGCGGGTGTTGACCTCGGGCACGCGGCCCGGCGCCCACAGTTCTCGCTGCGAGTACGCGCTCGTGCCCTGGCCGCCGGCGTGGTCGAGCGAGGCGATGACGAGCGCACTGTGCTCGTGACAGGCGCGTGCGATTGCCGCCCACCCGTCTGCCGCGCGGGCGGCGAGCGGTGCCCGTTCGTAGGGCCAGTCGAGCGGGTGCACGCTGGCGCCCTCGGTGACGATGACACCGCAGCCGCCGCGGGCGCGACGCTCGTAGTACGCGGTGTGCCGGTGCGTGAAACGGCGGTCGTCGTCGCCGAGGTTGGTGACGTGCGGGCCGAAGAGCACACGGGACGGCGCGACGGCACCCGAACGACCGAGCGGGAGTGGCTGCACCAGTTGCACGAGCGCTGACGCTACCCGCGGGTCACGAACCGTGAGAGGCCGACAGCTCGCTGCCGCCGAGCAGCCGCTTGATGTTGTCGAGGTGGCGCAGCAGCACCAGCAGGTCGATCGCGACGATGGCCACCAGTTCGTGCGCGGGCACCCCGCGCACAGCCACCGCGATGGGGAAGCACACCATGATGCTCAACGACGCGAGCGACGCCTTCGTGGTGGACTTGCGGACGACGACCCACAGCACGAGCATGACCAGCGACGGCAGCGGCTGCATGGCGAGTGATGCGCCGCCCATGGTCGCCACCCCCTTGCCACCCCTGAAACCCCGGGTGACCGGGAACATGTGGCCGAGCACCGCCGCGGCGACCATGGCCCAGCCGAGGCCGGTGTTGCCGAGGGCGTGTGACAGCAGCGCAGGCAGTGCACCCTTCAGCCCGTCGAGGACGAAGACGAGAATGCCCCACCACTGACCGAAGGTGCGTGCGATGTTCGAGGCGCCGGGGTTGCCCGAGCCGACGGCGGTGATGTCGACGCCCTTGCTGCGCGCGATCCAGACCGCGCTGGGAAAGGTGCCGAGCAGGTAGGCGGCCAGCGGCAGCAGGACCCAGGCGGCACTGCTCACCGCGCGCCCGCCAGCCGGCTGTGGTCGTGCGCCGGCCGCGGGGCGAGCCGTACCGGCACGGCGAGGGCGGCCTCACCGTGGCCGATGACGCACTCGGGGTCGGGGCCGTCGAGCGGTAGGCCGGTGAAGAACTTGGCGGCCATGCACCCGCCCTGACATGCGTCGAACGCGCCGCACGAGGCGCAGGCCCCGGCCGACTGCGGTTCGCGCAGCGAGGCGAACAGTTCGCTCGACCGCCACACAGCGCTGAACCCGCCGGGCTCGCGCACGTTGCCGGCGAGGAACTCGTCGTGGATGACGAACGGGCACGCGTACACGTCGCCGATGGGGTCGATGAGGCAGACGACGCGGCCGGCACCACAGAGGTTGAGGCCCGGCAGTGGGTCGCCCAGTGCATTGAGGTGGAAGAACGAATCGCCGGTCAGTACCCCGTCACCGTGAGCGAGCAGCCACGAGTAGATCTCGCGTTGCTGCGCTGCGGTCGGGTGGAGGTCGTCCCACGTGTCGACGGCCCGACCGCTGGGGCGCAGTCGGGTGAGGCGCAGCTGCGCCCCGTACCCGTCGGCCAGTGCCTTGAACCGGTCGAGCTGCGGCACGTTGTGGCGGGTCGCGACGACGCTGATCTTGAACGGGCCGAAGCCGGCCTCGGCGAGGTGGTCCATCGCTGCGCGGGCCGTGCGCCAGCTGCCGGCGCCGCGCACGGCGTCGTTGGTGGCCTCGTCGGCGCCGTCGATGCTCAACTGGATGTCGAGGTAGTCGAGTGCCGCCAGCCGACGAGCGGTCGGCGCGTCGATGTAGGCGCCGTTGGTGCTGAACTTCACGCCGATGCCGTTCGAGACCGAGTGCTCGACGATGTCGAAGAAGTCCCGACGGATCATCGGCTCGCCACCACCGATGTTGATGTAGAAGACCTGCAGGTCGCGCAGCTCGTCGACGACGCGCAGTGCTTCTGCGGTGGTCAGCTCGCGTGGGTCGCGGCGACCCGACGACGAGAGGCAGTGCGTGCACTGGAGGTTGCACGCGTACGTCAGCTCCCAGGTCAGGCAGATGGGCGCATCGAGGCCGGCCTTCAGCTGGGTGGCGAGTGTCTCAGCGCTCACGGAGCACCTCGGCGTCGACCAGCGAGGCGAGCGCCCGCTCGAATGACGGCCAGCGGGCACCGGCGATACCGCACGCCTCGAGGGCCGCCCGCGGCGTGGCATGGTCGGCGAGGCACCGCACGACCTCGACCACGTCGGCGTGCTTCAGGAACACGAGACGGCGAGTGCCGTAGTGATAGGCGAGTGCGCCGAAGGGCTCGGGCCTGAGGGCAACCTGCGGGTCGAGCTCGAGTGGGCGGTCGAGGAGCCCGACGGCCGCCGCAGCGTGCAGGTCAGTAGACACCGCACATGCCGTCGATGGAGATCTCCTCGACGAGCAGCTCGTCCTCGACGAGGCCGTCGCTGACCGGCTGGGACTGCTCGGTGGCATCGAGCGCACGGAGGTGCGGGGCGCTGTCGGTCGGCTGGTGGTCCATGAGCGCAGGCTAGTACCGCACCCCACTGCGGACTGTGTCGTCCCGGTCATCTCCGGCGTCGTCACCGGCGTGGAGCAGGGGTGGGGCGTGTTGTTATGGTGCGGGTCGGGCCGGCGTGCTGCGCCGGATGAGCACTGGGGGTGCCCGTGAAGACGAAGGCCGCGATCCTGTGGGGGCGGAACACGCCGTGGAGCGTCGAGGAGATCGAGCTCGACCCGCCGAAGGCCGGAGAGGTGCTGGTGAAGATGGTGGCCAGCGGCATGTGCCACAGCGACGAGCACCTCGTCACCGGCGACCTCGCAGGCGCGACCCCAGAGCCGCCGCTGATCGGTGGGCACGAGGGCGCGGGTGTCGTGATGGAGGTCGGCGCCGGCGTGTTCAGCGTCAAGCCCGGCGATCACGTCGTGTTCGGCTTCGTGCCGGCGTGTGGCCGCTGCCCGAGCTGCGCCACCGGCCACAGCAACCTGTGTGACATGGGTGCCCTCACGGCGACCGGCATGCAGCTCAGCGACGGCACGTCTCGACACCATGCCCGTGGCCAGGACATCGCCCTCGGCATCGGTGGTCTCGGCACGTTCGCCCACCACACGGTGGTCAACGAGGCGAGTTGCATCGTCATCGACAAGGACGTCCCGCTCGACCGAGCCTGCCTGCTCGGCTGCGGTGTCGTCACCGGCTGGGGCTCGTCGGTGTACGCCGCGCAGGTCGAGCCGGGCGACACGGTGGCCGTGGTCGGCGTCGGTGGCATCGGTGCCAACGCAGTACAGGGCGCCAAGCTCGCCGGTGCCCGCGTCGTGGCCGCCATCGACCCGGTCGAGTTCAAGCGCGAGAAGGCGATGGAGTTCGGTGCCACGCACACCCACTCGTCGATCGACGAGGCGCTGGCCGCGCTGCCGGACACGACGTGGAACCGCGGCTTCGACAAGGTGATCATGACGTGCGGCGTGGGCAACGGCGACGTCCTGGGCCAGGCGTTCTGGCTGGGCGGCAAGCGCAGCAAGATCGTCGTCACGAACATCCACCCGACGGGCGAGGGCACCATCGCCATCCCGGCGGTGTTCCTCACCGTGTTCGAGAAGCAGCTCATCGGTTCGTTGTTCGGCTCGGCCAACCCGCGTCGCGACATCCCCAAGCTGCTCGAGCTGTACTCGCAGGGTCAGCTCGACCTCGACGGCCTCGTCACGCGCACCTACACGCTCGACGACATCAACCAGGGCTATGCCGACATGAACGCGGGCAAGAACATCCGCGGCGTGCTCGTGTACCAGCACTGACCTGTCGGGAACCCGTCACACCATGACCGGACTCGCCGGCCTCGTCGATCGCGTGCTCGGCCACGTCGTCGGGCGGCGCCGTGAGATCGAGCTCGTCGTTGCCGCGCTGGCCGCCGACCGGCACGTGCTGCTCGAGGGGCCGCCCGGCACCGGCAAGAGCACGGTGCTGCGGTCGGTCGCACGAGAGCTGGGCGTCGGCTTCGAGTTCGTCGAGGGCAACGCCGAGCTGACGCCGGCTCGGCTCGTGGGCCACTTCGACCCGGCGCAGGTGCTGGCGGAGGGCTACTCGCCCGACGTGTTCGTCGACGGACCGCTCGTCACCGCGATGCGTGAGGGCGCGTTGCTGTACGTCGAGGAGATCAACCGCATCCCCGAGGAGACGCTCAACGTGCTCATCACGGTGATGAGCGAGCGCGAGTTGCACGTCCCGCGCCTCGGGCGGGTGCAGGCGGGTCCGGGATTCCGGCTGGTCGCGGCGATGAATCCCTTCGACGCGATCGGTACGGCGCGCATCAGCGGTGCCGTGTACGACCGCGTGTGCCGCGTCGCGGTCGACTACCAGTCGGCGCCCGATGAGGTCGCGATCGTCCGGCGAGAGGCTCGCGCTGCTGCGGATGCGGTCGACGACGGCTGGGTCGCCAAGGTCGTCGAGGTCGTGCGGCGGACGCGCACTCACCCCGACGTGCGCGTCGGCTCGTCGGTGCGCGGGGCGATCGACACCGCAGCGGTGGCGTCCTCGCTCGCCGTGCTGCGCGGTGCCCGTGCGACCGAACCGTCGCTCGGGCTCGATGCAGCGCTCGTGGCGCTCAGCGGTCGACTGCGGGTGCGCGAGGGCAGCACCCGTCGCGCCGAGGACATCGTTGCCGAGATCTGGCGCGAGCTGTTCCCTGACACGCCGGCCGAGTCGGGGGATGACGATCCGGGAAAAGCGCCGGCGGCGCCGAGGGCGAGCGGCCACCGCTGAGCCCGCCCCGTGTCCTCGAGGACGCGGAGGCCGATGCCGAGGTGGTGCGCAGTCAACAGCGCACGACGTCGCGGCGCGATCTGTCGCGCAACCCCCGGTTCGAGCAGGTGTCGCCCGAGGTCGGCGAGCTCGACGAGGCAGCTGTCGACGACATGCTGCGCGACGAGCCCGATGAACTGCTCTCGATGCTGGCCGACCTGGTCGGGGCGACCGATCGCCAACTGCGCGACCTCGCCCGCCGACTCGCCGGCCGGCTGTTCCTCGACCTCGCCAGCCGCAGCCGGTCTCGCCGTGGCGGCGTCGGGCGCCTGACCACGCAGCCGTACGTGCCCGACGGCGGTGACCTCGACATCGACGCGAGCATCGAACCGATCGTCGAGGGACGCGCGCTGGGCCTCGATGTGAGTCGATTGCGCGTGCGGTCGTGGTCGAGGCCGGCCACCGCGTTCTGCCTGCTCGTTGACCGCAGCGGGTCGATGGGCGGCGCGCCGCTGGCCACCGCTGCCCTTGCTGCGGCGGCGGTGGCGATGTGAGCGACCGCTTCGAAGAGATCCGGCGAGAGATCA
>JBMSSR010000022.1:0-18030 GCA_049424465.1 Ilumatobacteraceae bacterium | reverse complement strand
CCTGGCCTCAACAGTGCGATTGTTGCGCTCTGCCAACTGAGCTACACCCCCGTTGAGCGGCCGAGTGTACCGGCCGATCAGGCTGCGTGGTACCAGCTGGCGCCCACTGCGTTGCGGCTCGCCTCGATGCTGCGCAACTGGGCGAGCTTGTAGCAGTAGCCGCACAGGGCGACGAACGAGATGCCGAACGTCCAGGTCATCGGGCCGGCCTTGGTGGTCGCAGCGAGGAAGCCGCTGATGCCGGTCACGACGACGAGTACCGAGAGCACGTTGGTGCGACGGCGGCGCTGCAGCTCGCGGGGGCTGACGCGGTGCAGGTGCGCCTGGCGGTGGGCGGCGTGCGAGCGCTGCGGGGCTGCCCGACGGACGTCGCCGTGGTGCATGCCCGGGCGACCGCCGTGCTGCACGGTGGTGCGGTGCAGCGAACCGTCGTGCATCGAGGGCCGCTGCGCAGTGCGCTGGCCGGGGTGGTGTGGCGCCTGGGCGAGCGGACGGGCCATGCCACGGACCGACATCGAGCGGGTCGGCACCGAGTGCTGCAGGGTCGACAATTGGCGGCGGAAGTCGGAGACCGACGAGTTGGGGCGGTTGGCCACCCGGTTGCGCATCAACGGGGGCAGCAACACGGCGGCCCAGACGCCGATCACGGTGATGAGGACGACGGTCTGCATCTCAGTGGGGGTCCGTCGTGTCGAGGCGGTGAAGCATGAGGTGAACTCGTCCTGAACTCTGGTGCGCCATGCCCCGTGGGGAGCGACCGGTACACCGTATCGGTTTCATTACGGTTCTACTACATTCGTGACGGATTCAGCAACAACCGTGGCCTCCCGGCGGTACGTCCCCGACCGACCGCCGGTCTTCTCCCAGAGGGCGATCTCGCCGATCACCATGCCCTTGTCGGCTGATTTGCACATGTCGTAGATGGTCAGGCAGGCCACGGCACAGGCGTGCAGGGCCTCCATCTCCACCCCGGTGCGCTCGATCGTCTCGACCTGCACCTCGACCTCGACGAAGGTGTCGCCCAGCTCGAAATTCACCGACACGGCCCCGATCAGCAGCGGGTGGCACAGCGGGATCATGTCGGACGTGCGCTTCGAGGCCTGGATGGCGGCGACCCGGGCGACGGCGAGCACATCACCCTTCTTGACCTCACGACTGGCGATCGCCGCCGTCGTCTCGGGCGTCATGAACACCCGGCCACGCGCCACGGCACGGCGCTGCGTCGGCTCCTTGGGCGTGACGTCGACCATGTGCGCACGGCCCAACGGGTCGAGGTGGGTGAACGTCGGATCAGTCATCGCTCGCCACAGCCTAGTTCGGGCAGCGATCGCGAGGGGGCGCCTAGGGTGGCGGCCGTGACCACGGCCGCCCGTCCCACCCGGCGCCTCACGTACCACTGGGTCGTGATGGGCGCGGCCTTCGTCGTGCTCATGGGTGCCGCCGGCACGCGCAGCACCCCCGGGGTGCTCATCGACCCACTGCGTGACGAATTCGGGTGGAGCCGGGCGACGATCGGGCTCGCCGTCAGCATCAACGTGCTGCTCTACGGCTTCATCGGGCCGTTCGCCGCAGCGCTGCAGCAGCGATTCGGCCTGCGCCGCATCACCGCCATCGCACTCGTCGTCATCGCCGCCGGCAGCGCCCTGACGACGCAGATCAGCAGGCCGTGGCACCTCTACCTGTTGTGGGGCCTCGTCGTCGGCGTCGGCACCGGGTGCATGGCCACCGTCTTCGCCAGCACCGTCGCGTCGCGGTGGTTCGTCGCCCGCCGAGGCGTCGTCACCGGCGTGCTCACCGCAGGCTCGGCGAGCGGCCAGTTGATCTTCCTCCCCGTGCTGGCGAGCCTCGCCGAGCACCACGGCTGGCGCGTCGTCGGCACCGTCGTCGGTCTCAGTGCCGTGTGCATGGTGCCCATCGTGGTGTTCGTGCTGCGTGACCGCCCCGAGGACATCGGGCTCCGCCCGTACGGTGCCACCGACGAGTCGCCCACTGCGCCGCTGGCCGGCAATCCCATCGCCGCCGCGTTCGGCGCCTTCACCGCAGCGCGCACCTCTGGCACGTTCTGGCTGTTGTGGGGCAGCTTCGCCGTGTGCGGGCTCAGCACCTCGGGACTCGTCCAGACGCACTTCATCTCGGCAGCACACGAGCACGGGTTGTCGGGCACGACCGCCGGTTCGTACCTCGCCATGATCGGTGTGTTCGACGTGATCGGCACCGTCGCGAGCGGTGCCTTCACCGACCGCATCGACCCCCGACGGCTGCTGTGCGTGTACTACCTGCTGCGCGGGCTGAGCCTGTTCGTGCTCGACCCGGCACTCGCCCACGGTGGTGGCGGCCTGTTCGGGTTCATGATGTTCTACGGCCTCGACTGGGTCGCGACCGTGCCGCCCACCGTGGCGCTGTGCGTGCAGCACTTCGGCCGCGACCGGGGCCCGCTCGTGTACGGCTGGGTCTTCGCCGGCCACCAGGTGGGTGGCGCGCTGGCGGCGTGGGGTGCGGGGTGGCTGCACGACCGCACCGGCAGTTACCAGCTGTCGTTCCTGCTCGCCGGCGCGGCGTGCGTCGTGGCGTCGGCCGGTGTGCTGCGCATCGGTGATGTGCCGGACAGCCCGCTGCACCCGGCGCTCGTGCTGCAAGACTCCCCCGCATGACGAGACGACCCACCCTGCTCGACGGCGGCATGGGCCGCGAACTGCTCCGGATCGGTGCGCCGTTCCGCCAGCCCGAGTGGTCGGCGCTCGCGCTGACCGAGGGGCCCGAGCGGGTCGTCGAGGCACACCGCAACTTCATCGCCGCAGGGGCCGAGGTCATCACCACCAACGCGTACGCCGTCGTGCCGTTCCACATCAGTGCCGAGCGCTTCACCGCCGAGGGTCGCGACCTCGCACACACTGCCGGCCGGCTCGCGCGCGAGGCCGCCGACGGGGCCGACCGAGCGGTGCGCGTCGCCGGGTCGCTGCCGCCGCTGTTCGGGTCGTACGAACCCGAACTGTTCGACCAGGCCGCGGCACCCGACGTCATCGACCCGCTCGTCGACGGCCAGCGTGCGCACGTCGACCTGTGGCTCGCCGAGACCCTCGGCTCGATCGCCGAGGCGTACGAGGTGCGCCGAGCGCTCGACCGCGCCGGTGACACCAAGCGACTCTGGATCTCGTATGCCCTGCACCGCACGACACCGGGGTTGCTCCTCTCGGGCGAGTCGGTCGACGACGCCACGGCGGCGGCGCTCGACCTCGGTGCCACTGCCGTGCTGTTCAACTGCAGCCCCGCCGAGGCCATCACCGACGCAGTACGCGTCGCCGTGCCGCGTGCCGGCACCGCGGCCGAGGTCGGCGGCTACGCGAACCGCTTCACTACGGCACACACTGACGAGACCCACGCCGCCAACAGCGGGCTCTCGCGGTTCCGCGACGACCTCGACCCGCCCACGTACGCGTCGATGGCCCACCAGTGGGTCGCGGACGGCGCCTCTCTCGTCGGCGGCTGCTGCGGCATCGAGCCGGCCCACATCGCCGCGCTCGCTGCCGCATTCGACTGACATGTGGCGCCAGTCGCTGCGCACCGGTCGACAGGTTGCCGGATTCGTCGGCGGTGCGATGCTGCTCGTCGCGCTCACCGCGGTGCTGGTGCGCTACCGCGGCGATCTTGCTGTCGGCACATCGCTCACGCTGTACCTGCTCGCCGTCGTCGGCATCACTGCAGTCGGCGGCCGGTGGCCGGGCCTCGTCGCCGCGCTCTCGGCACCGCTGCTCGCGAACTGGTTCCTCATCCCGCCGTACCACACGCTGCGCATCAGCGACGGCGACAACCTGCTCGAGTTGTTGGTGTTCGTCTCGGTCGCATCGATCGTCGCAGGATTCGTGACGACCGCCGAACACCGCGCCCACGAGGCGCGACGTGCGTGGCGCGAGGCCGCAACGCTCGCTGCGCTGACCGAGTCGGGCGCGGGCGAGCCGCTGCAGCGGATCATCGAACTGTTGCGCAGCACGTTCGACCTCGACGGTGTCGCGGTGCTCGGTCCCGGGCCCGCCGACGTCGGCACGATCGCCGCGACCGGGACCCGGCCACCGGCGGACCCGGGCGCCGCCGACGTGACGGTCGCGCTCGGCGACGACATGGTGCTCGCCATCAACGGTGGCCCGCTCGACGACGACGCGCAGCGAGTACTGCGTGCGTTCACCGGACAGCTCGCGCGGGCGCTCGAGCAGCAACGGCTGCACCGCCTCGCGATGGAGGCCGAGTCGCTCGCCCGGGCCGACGAACTGCGCACTGCCCTGCTGCGGTCGGTCTCGCACGATCTCCGCTCGCCGCTGGCGTCCATCAAGGCATCGGTCTCGAGCCTGCGCCAACCCGATGTCGAGTGGCCCGTCGACGTGCGCGCCGAGTTCCTCGAGTCGATCGAGGTCGAGACCGATCGACTCACCAGGCTCATCTCGAACCTGCTCGACCTCAGTCGGCTCGAGACCGGCGTGCTGCGACCTGCCATGCGCCCCGTGCCGCTCGAGGACATCGTGCCGGCCTCGGTGCACAGCATCGGCGCTGACGCCCACCGCGTCGTCGTCGACGTGCCCGATGACCTGCCCGACGTCGATGCTGACCCTGCGCTCGTCGACCGGGTCGTCGCCAACCTGCTCGGCAACGCACTGAAGTGGTCGCCCGCCGACCAGGTCATCACGTTGCGCGCACGGCGTGTGGGCGACGAGGTGCACCTCCAGGTGGTCGATCGTGGCCCCGGCATCCCCGTCGACCAGCGCGCCGTGGTGATCCAACCGTTTCACCGACTCGATGACTCGAAGGCAGGTGGCCTGGGCCTCGGCCTGGCGATCGTCGACCGCATGATCGTGGCGATGAACGGCCGACTCGAGCTGCGCGACACACCGGGCGGCGGGCTGACCGCCGTCGTCGTGCTGCACGTGCACGAGGGCGCTCGCTGATGGCCGTGGTGCTGTGCGTCGACGACGCGCCGACCATGTTGCGCACCCTCGCCGCCAACCTGCGCGCCCGCGGCTACGACGTCGACCTCGCCGATACCGGCGAGCAGGCCCTCGAGCTCGCCACAGCGCGACGACCCGACGCCGTCATCCTCGACCTCGGCCTGCCCGGCATGTCGGGCATGGAGGTGATCCGCCGCCTTCGCCACTGGACGTCGGTGCCGATCATCGTGCTGTCGGCCCGCGACACCGAGTTCGACAAGGTCGGCGCACTCGACGCCGGGGCCGACGACTACGTCGCCAAGCCGTTCGGCATGGGCGAGCTGCTCGCCCGGCTGCGCGCCGCGCTCCGCCGCGGTACGGCGCCCGACGAGAACCCGGTGATCGCCACACCCGACTTCACGGTCGATCTCGGCTCGAAGCGGGTCACGACGGCATCCGGCGAGTGCCACCTGACACCGACCGAGTGGGACATCGTCGAGGTGCTGGTCCGCAACGCAGGGCGGCTGGTCACCAGCCGCGAGTTGCTGCGGGTGGTCTGGGGCCCCGAGTACGGCGACGCCACCAACTACCTCCGCGTCCACATGACACACATCCGGCGCAAGCTCGAGCCCCAGCCGGGGCACCCGCGGTACTTCCACACCGAGCCGGGCATGGGGTACCGGTTCGAGATCCCCGACGAGCGCTAAGAATCCGTTAACAAACGCCAACGCCGTCGCCGGGGAAGCCAACGTGGGCATCACCGGCTCCCGGTGACCTATGGCAGCACTCAAGCGAATCCTCCTCGGCAAGCCGCTCTCCTCGAGCGACGAGCAGCACCAACGACTCAGCAAGACCATCGCCCTCCCGGTGTTCGCGTCCGACGCGATCAGCAGCACCGCGTACGCGACCGACGAGATCCTCGTCGTGCTCAGCCTGCAGGCAGGCATCGGTGCCGCTGCGTTCCGCCCGCTCGTGCCGATCGCGCTCGTCGTCTGCGTACTGCTCGCGATCGTCGTCGTCTCGTACCGGCAGACGATCTTCGCCTACCCGTCTGGTGGCGGTGCCTACATCGTCAGCCGCGAGAACCTCGGCCACTACCCCGCGCTTGTCGCCGGGTCGTCGCTGCTCGTCGACTACATCCTCACCGTCGCCGTCAGCGTCGCCGGCGGCGTGCTCGCCATCCGCACCGCCACCGGCCTCGGGCGCGAGTGGGCGGTGCCCCTCTGCCTGCTGTGCATCGTGATCATGACGATCATGAACCTGCGCGGCGTGAAGGAGTCGGGGGCGTTCTTCGCCGGCCCGACGTACTTCTACGTCGTGATGCTGGTCATCCTCATCGTCACCGGCCTGTACCGCATCTACGTGCAGCACATCGGCCCCATCCCCGACTCGCTGCTCAGCGACGGCGCACTCGAGACCCGCGCCGGGACCAGTTCGCTCGGTCTGCTCATGCTCCTGCGGGCATTCAGCTCGGGGGCCGTCGCGCTGTCGGGTGTCGAGGCGGTCTCGAACGGCGTGCCGGCGTTCCGCCGACCCGAGAGCCGGAACGCCGCAACCACGCTGATGTGGATGGGCGCGATCCTCGGCAGCTGCTTCCTCGGCGTGTCGGTCATCGCCTCCCACCTCAAGCCGTTCCGCGGCGAGCACGACGGCAACGGTCTCGGCCTGCTGGCGCAGTACCTCTACGGAGGCAAGGGCACGATGTTCTGGCTGACGATGATCGCCACGTTCGCGATCCTCATCCTCGCCGCGAACACCGCGTACGCCGACTTCCCACGGCTCGCCTCCATCATCGCCCGCGACGGCTACCTGCCACGCCAGTTCTTCAACCGCGGCGCCCGCCTCGTGTTCTCGAACGGCGTCATCTTCCTGGCGGCCGTCGCCTCGGTGCTGATCGTCGTCTTCAACGGTGACATCTCCAAGCTCATCCCGTTGTACGCGTTCGGTGTGTTCACCGGCTTCACGCTCAGCCAGTCAGGCATGGTGCGCCACCACTTCCGCCTCCGCGAACGAGGGTGGCGGGTTGCTGCCGTCGTCAACGGCATCGGCGCCGCCACGACCGGGCTCATCGCCGCGATCGTCGTCGTGTCGAAGTTCACCGAGGGTGCCTACATCCCGGCCCTGCTCATCCCGATCATGGTGTTCGCGTTCCAGTCGATCGGGCGTCACTACATCCGCAGCCGTCAGTCGGTGTCCGTCGACCCCGGCTACCGGGCGCCGCGAACGACGCACACGATGGTCGTCCTCGTGGGCGGCGTGAACCTCGGCGTGCTGCGCGGTCTCGAGTACGCACGCTCACTGCGGCCCGAGCGGCTGATGGCTGTCACCGTGGCCAGCGATGACTCTGACCGGCAGCGCATCGAGCAGCAGTGGCGGGACTTCGAGGTGCCCATCGAGTTGCACGTGGTGTACTCGCCCTACCGCGAGCTCACCCGGCCGGTCATGCAGTTCCTCAGCGAGCTCGACGAGATGTACCAGGACCACACCATCACCGTCGTGATCCCCGAGTTCGTCAGTTCGTGGCGCTCGCAGTGGCTGCACAACGGCAGCGCGTTCGCGCTGAAGGCCAAGCTGCTGCACCGGCCGCACACCGCCGTGGTCTCGGTCCCCGTGCACATGGGGGCGACCGACGAGGTCACCGATGTCCACGTCGGGCCGAGCACTGCGCACGGTCACCAATGAGGTTCCGCCGCCAGAAGCACGACGAGACACAGCCGTCGCTCGTCGAGGGAGCCGTCCCCATCGGCACCGCACCACGTCGCGAGCGCGTCATCGTGTGCGGCGAGGTCGTGCGCATCCGCACCAAGCCGACGATCGGCCTGCCGCTCTACTTCGTCACCATCAGCGACGGCACGGGGAACGCCGTGGCGCTGCTGACCGGGCGCTTCGAGGCGCCGCCCCTGGGCACGACCGTCGTGTTCGAGGGCGCCGGGTACGAGAGCCGCGAGGGACTGCGGTTCATGAACCCGGGCTATCGCATCCTGCGCTGAGCCGCAGCGGCCTCAACCGCCGATCTGGCTCATCGTGCGACGCGGCTTGACGAACGTGACCTGACCGATCTGGTGGCCGGCCCACTTCGTGCCGACCGCACGGGCAATCTCGGCGGCGAGCTCGTCGTCGGTCGCACCCGAGCGCAGCAGTGCACGCAGGTCGAACTCGCGGGTCTCGAACAAGCACGTCCGGAACTGGCCGTCGGCCGTCATGCGCACCCGGTCGCAGTCCCCGCAGAACGGCTTGGTGACGGTGGGCACGACACCCACCAGACCGCCGCCGTCGACGTAGCGCCAGCGGTCTGCCGGTGCCGCCCCGCGAGCGGGCACCTGCTCGAGCGGGAAGACCGCCGAGATGCGCTCGACGATCTCGTCCTGGCCGACGACCTTGCCGTCGACCCAGTGCCCGCTGGCGTCGAGGGGCATGAACTCGATGAAACGCACCTCGACACCACGCTCGCGGCCGAAACGGGCGAGGTCGACGATCTCGTCGTCGTTCACGCCACGCTCGACGACGGCGTTGATCTTGACCGGGTCGAAGCCGGCCTCCTTCGCCGCCTCGATGCCGTCGAGCACGTGCTCGAGTTCGTCGCGGCGCGTCATCTGCTCGAAGCGGTCGCGCCGCAGCGTGTCGAGGCTGATGTTGACGCGGACCAGTCCGGCGCGGCGCAGCTCGTCGGCGTGATGACGGAACGTGGCGCCGTTGGTGGTGAGTGCGAGATCGGGGCGGCGTCCGTCTGCCATGCGCAGCGCGGCGAGCTTGCCGACCAGCACCGGCAGGTGTGCGCGCACCGTGGGCTCGCCGCCGGTGAGGCGGATGCCGTCGACGTCGAAATGCTCGACGCAGATTCGGGCGATGCGCTCGATCTCCTCGAAAGAGAGGATCTCACTGCGCGGCAGCCACTCCATCCCCTCCTCGGGCATGCAGTAGGTGCAGCGAAAGTTGCAGCGATCGGTGACCGACAGACGGAGGTCGCGGATGGTGCGACCGAACGGGTCGATCAGGTCCATGCGGTCAGGCTAGCGACAGCAGCATCGTGCGGACAGGGGAACCGGCGGCGACACCGTCACCGTCGGGCACCTCGGCGATGCCATTGGCCAGCGACGTGGCCGCCAACTGATGACTCGCCTGTGCCGAGACGGGCACCACGTGCACGCGCCCGTCGGCGCCGAACGTGGCAATCACCCGCATGAAGTGCACCTTGCCATCGGTCCGCCGACGGAGCGGCTCGTCGGCGATCGCCTCGACCGCGGTGCGCCAGGGCGAGGCATGGCCCGCCATCGCCCGCAGGGCCGGGCGGGCGAGCACCTCGAAGCTGACGAACGAGCTGACCGGATTGCCGGGCAGGCCGAACACGGGGACACCACGGCCGTCGCCGTCGAGCAGACCGATCGCGAACGGCTTGGCGGGCTTGATGGCGATCTGCATCCAGCGCATCGTGGCGAGCCTGGTGAGCACCGCCTTGACGACGTCGTAGTCGCCCATGCTGACGCCACCGCTGCTGACGATCGCATCGCAGGTCGTCGCTGCGCGCCGGAGCACGTCCTCGAGTGCGGCCTCGTCGTCGCGCACCGTACCGAGGTCGACCGCCTCGCACCCGGCAGCGGTGACCATGCCGAGCAGCATCGTGCGGTTGCTCTCGCGGATCTGGCCCGGCTCGAGCGGACGGTCGTCGCCGACGAGTTCGTCACCCGTGCTGAGCACGCCGACACGTGGCCGGCGCACGACGCGCACCGTCGAGACGTTCGCACTGGCCAGCACGGCCGACATCGCCGGTGTCACACATGTCCCCGCGTCGTAGAGGTGCGTACCCGCTCGCACGTCGCTGCCCGCCGGCCGCCGTGCATCTCCCTCGGTGACCGACGTCGTCACACGTACCCGTTCGGCCCCATCGGCGCCGATGCCGAGGCGCTCGGTGTCCTCGACCATGACGATCGCATCGGCCCCGGCGGGTACCGGTGCGCCGGTCATGATGCGGATCGCCTGGCCGTCACCGAGCACCACGGTGGTGCCGGCACCGGCGGCAACCTCACCGACCACCCCGCGGCCCACCGGGTCCGCCGCCGACGCAGGGCGCCGGGACGCAGCGCGGACGGCGTAGCCGTCGACGGCGCTGCTCTCGAACGGTGGGACGTCCTCGGCTGCCGCGACCGGGTCGGCCAGTACGAGCCCGATGGCGTCACGTGCCGGCACCGACACCGCCGGCAGGGGTGACACGAGCGACATCACGTACGAGCGGGCATCGTCGATGGGCAGGAGGCTCACGGCGGCCAACGGTACCGTGTGGCCGGTGAACCGCTACAGCGCACCCACGGCGGCGCACGACCCGACCGGCCACGTCGTGCGGTGGCGGACCGCCGACGGCCAGCACCTCGAGACCACGACGATCCGGTTCGAGAACGAGGGCTACACCGTCACGGGTGTCGTCGGCAGCGAGCGCATCGAGTACGTGCTGCGGCTGTCGTCGGCGTGGCAGGTGCGCCAGTTCATCCTGTTCCGCGACCTCGAGGAGCCCGATCTGTGGCTCGCCACCGACGGGCACGGCCGTTGGGGCGAGATGAACGGCGCCCACCGCACCGAGCTCGACGGCTGCTACGACATCGACCTGCGCTGTACGCCCTTCACACATTCGCTCGCCGTCCGTCGCCTGCCGCTGCTCGACGGGCACTCGGCCGAGATTCCGGTCATCACGATCGATACCGAGACCCTCGAGGTGCGCGCCGAACCGCACC
The DNA here is from genome assembly GCA_049424465.1 of Ilumatobacteraceae bacterium. GTDB lineage: Bacteria > Actinomycetota > Acidimicrobiia > Acidimicrobiales > Ilumatobacteraceae > UBA668. The sequence continues at coordinate 7,394 of JBMSSR010000022.1, read as the reverse complement.
GTTACACGTGCCACGACTCTCACCACTGGACCATCGGACGCGCCGAGGGCGACATCGAGGTCGAGCTCGACGAGCACGGTCTGGTCGTCGACCAGCACGGCTGGTTCGTGCGCGCCTAGCGAGACCTCGCAGGGCTCGGCGTTCCAACCGCATCAACAGCGAGGGCGCCGATGAGCGGGCAGGTGGCTAGAGGTGCTCGGCGAGCCAGGCGCGCAGCGCGGGGCCGATGGCGTCGTCGGCCAGACCGCGTTCGATGACCGCGGTGAGCCAGCCGAAGGGGGTGCCGGTGTCATAGCGAGTCGTGCGGTTGAGCACTCCGTGGAACGGGCCGGCAGCTGCCTGCGTGCGCAGCGCATCGGTGAGCTGGATCTCGCCACCCGTGCCCGGCTGGACACGGTCGAGGTGGTCGAACACGTCGTTGGTGAGGACGTACCGGCCGATGATGATGATGTCACTCGGCGCATCGGCCGCGGCCGGCTTCTCGACCATCGTGCCGATCGGCAGTACACCGTCGGCGTCGAGCGGCCCCGACGGCGCGACGACGCCATAGCGGCTCACCTCGTCGAGCGGCACCCGCATGAGGCCGACGGTGCTGCCACCCGTGCGGTCACTGAGGTCGATGAGCTGGCGCAGCAGCGATCCGTCCGCCATGAGCTCGTCGGGCAGCAACACGGCGAACGGCTCGTCGCCGACGACCGGGCGGGCGCACGACACTGCGTGCCCGAGGCCGTGCGGGAAGTCCTGGGTGACGAAGCTGACGCGGACGTCGGTGCCGATGCGCTCGAGCGACGCCGCCATGTCGTGCCGACCCGTGGCGCGGAGCCGTTCGAGTACCTCGGGGGCCGGGGCGAAGTACGCCTCGATCGACGGCTTCGATGGGCTGGTGACGATGACGACATGGTCGATGCCTGCCTCGGCGCACTCGTCGAGCACCAGCTGCAGTGCCGGGGTGTCGATGATCGGCAGCAGCTCCTTCGGCAGCGCCTTGGTGGCCGGCAGGAAGCGCGTGCCCATGCCCGCCGCTGGGATGACCGCCGTCCGCACTCGCACGGCGACAGGCTATTGGTCGCCGGCCGGAGGTGCCCGACCCGTGCGCGTGCCGCTAGCCTTGGCACTCTCACGCCCCGAGTGCTAACCGTTGTCGAGGACCAGCGATGCCCACCTACGTCTACAAGTTCGTCGAGACCGGTGAGACCATCGAGGTGCAGCAGGCATTCTCCGATGCCGCGCTCACCGAGGCGGTGCACCCCGCCACCGGCACGGCCATGGCGGTGAAGAAGGTCTTCCAGCCGGTCGGCGTCACCTTCAAGGGCGGCGGCTTCTACAAGACCGACAGCCGCGGCCCCGGCAGCTCGTCGGCGTCATCGAGCAGCAGCGCGAGCACGTCCCCGAGCACGTCGACATCGGCGAGCAGCACCTCGTCGTCCGACTCGTCCAGCACCACCAGCACGTCGGCCGCACCCGCGTCCACCAGCACCTCCTCGCCTGCTGCCTCCTGAGCCTCGATAGGGTCGGACACACCGACTCCCCCGGTGTCCATCCACCGCAGAGGGGGTCGCCGTGCACCTCGCGGCACACATCCGCTGGCTGCTCGCCCGCCATCCGTCCGTCTACTGGGCACTCGTCGCCCTCACCGGCCTGATCGTCGTGCTGTCCGTGCGCAGCGCATCCGATGCCGCCACCACCGAGCGCGACCGCTGGGGCACGTCCGTGGTCGCGTACGTGACGACCGGGTTCGTCGCCCGGGGTGAGTCGGTGGTCGCCGAACCGCACGACGTGCCGCTCGCGCTGCTCCCCGACGGCGCACTCGTCGACGCACCGCCTCCCGGTGCCGTCGCGGCGCACGACCTCGCCGCGGGCGACGTGCTCGACAGCACCGACGTTGCCGAGTCGGGCGAGGTGCCTGCGTCGTGGGTGGTCGTGCGTGTCTCGTCACCCGCGCCGCGCCTCGTCGCCGGTGACGGCGTGGCCGTACTCGGCGCCGGCACGCTGCTGTGCGACGGCACCGTCACCGATGTCAGGGCCAGTGACGACGGAGAGGTGGCGATCGAGGTGGCGATGCCGCCCGACTGCGCCGAGCACGTGGCGCCACTGCTCGCCCTGGACGAGGTGGTGCTCGGCCGACGCTGACTGGGTCTCAGCCGAGGGCGCGGGCGAGGTCGGCCCAGATGTCGTCGACGTGCTCGATACCGACACTCATGCGGATGAGGCCGGGCGGCACGTGGGCGTCACCTGCGTACTTCTGACGGCGTTCCATCGAGGTCTCGACACCGCCGAGGCTGGTGGCCCGCACGATGAGGCGCGCCCCGTCGCACACCGCGTCGGCTGCCGCCGCGCCACCGCGCACGACGAACGAGACCATCGCGCCGCTGCCGGGATAGCGGACCTCGTCGATCGCAGCGTGCCCGCGCAGGCGTTGGACGAGGTCGGCCGCATTGGCCTGTGCCCGCTCCAGCCGCAGGGGCAGCGTGCGCAGTCCGCGCAGCGCGAGGAACGACTCGAGCGCTCCCGGCGTCGCACCGTTCATCCACCTCGCGTCGTCGAGCCGACGGAATCGGTCGTCGTCATCATCGGCCACCACGACGACGCCCATCATCAGGTCACTGTGGCCACCGATGAACTTCGTCGCGCTGTGCAGCACGATGTGGGCGCCGTCGAGCAGCGGTCGCGCCACCATCGGGGTGGCGAAGGTGCTGTCGACCACCACCGTGGCGTGGTCGCGCACCGCAATGGAGATCGTCGCGACGTCGGCGACATCGAGGGTCGGATTGGTGGGCGACTCGAGCCACACCACGTCGGCACCGACCGACGCTGCGATGACCGACGCCGTGTCGGTGATGTCGACCGGACGCACCTCGACCTGCCCGCGACGCTCGAGCTCGCCGACGAGGGCACGCACGCCCATGTACGAGTACGACGGCAGCACCAGCACACGCGGCGCCGTCGCGAAGAGCACTGCCGATGCAGCTGCCATACCGGTCGAGTACGCGATGGCACGGCCGCCCTCGAGCGCGCCGAATGCCTGCTCGAACGCCTGCCAGGTCGGCGTGCCCTGCACGCGGCCGTACGAACCCGAGTCGCGGAAGTTGCTCGCAAGGACGATGGGCGTGTTGAGCGGGTCGCCCGGCCCGGTGGGTCGGCCGACCGTCACCGCCAGCGTCGCGGGGTGCTGACCCGGCGTCACCGTGCCACCGCCGCAGGGCGGTCGAGACGGCCATCGGCGTGCCGTGCGAAGCGGATCGCACCGCCGCGCACGTCGAGCGCCTCGCCGTGCACCGGGTCGGGACGGTCCCACGGCCACCCACCGAATCCCGTCGCCCGGTAGTCGGCGAATGCCTGCTCGATCTCGTCGCGGGTGTTCATCACGAACGGGCCGTACTGTGCGACCGGCTCGCCGATCGGCCGCGCCTGCAGCAGCAGCACCTCGGCACCGGCGGCACCGGCGACGAGCGGCACTGCATCGCCACCGGCGACGACGCATCCGGTCGGTGCCGCGACTGCCGACGCCTCGCTGGCGGTGCCCGCATCGCTGACCGAGCCATCGAAGACGTAGAGCACACGACCCGTGGTGTCGCCGCCGCGCGCAGCCGGCAGCACGTACTCGGCACCCGGCTCGAGGACGAGGTGCCAGATGGCGATGTCGGCCTCGGGCCGAGACGCCCACGATGACGGCGGCGGGGTCGGGGGCACGAGGCCCTCGTACTCACCGGCGATGACGGTCACGGTCGTCGTGCGACCGATGCGGTCGACCGACTGGTGGGTCGGGATGTCGTCGGCCCACAGCATCGTGAAGTGCGGCTCGACCATCTTGTCGGCGGCGGGCAGGTTGAGCCAGATCTGGAACAGTTCGCACGTGTTGGGTCCGGTGGTGTCGATCAACGGGAACATCTCGCTGTGCACGACGCCACGACCGGCGGTCATCCACTGCACGTCGCCGCGGCCGAAGCGCGCAGCAGCACCCATCGAGTCGGAGTGGTCGATGAAGCCGCGGCGGGCGAAGGTGATCGTCTCGAAGCCACGGTGAGGGTGCTCGGGAAAGCCGGGCACGGTCGAGCCGTGGTACATGCGCCAGCCGTCGCGCGGCTCGAAGTCGTTGCCGATCGACCGACCGGCGAGCGATGCCGCCGGGGCGAACCGGCCGTTGCCGGCCGGGTAGTGGTCGAGATGGTGGACGCAGAACAGGAACGGGTCGATCGTCGGCCACTGGAAACCGAGCGGCACCGTCTGGACGAAGTGCGGGGAGGTCACCGCGTCAGCGTACGGCCGAGGCGACGAGCGCCAACACGGCCACGCCAGCCACCACTCGGTACACCACGAACGCCCCGAACGTGCGGGTGCGCACCAGTCGCAGCAGACCCCACACCGCGAACCATCCCGACACGGCCGACGTCAGGATGCCGACGACCATCGGCACACCGAGCCCGTCGGGGATGCCGTCGCTCGCGAGTTTCGCCAGCTTGAACGCCACGGCGCCACCAGTGATGGGGATCGCCATCAGGAAGCTGACCCGCGCCGCGGTGTCGCGGTCGAACCCGAGCAGCCGAGCGGCCGTCATCGTGATGCCACTGCGCGACGTGCCGGGATTGAGCGCGATCGCCTGTGCCGCACCGACGGTGAGCGCGTCCCGCACCCGGTAGTCACCGATCTGGCGCGTGCCGCCCCTGCGGTCGCTCCACCACAGCACGACCCCGAACACGATCAGCGAGATGCCGATGATGGTCGGCGTGCCGAGCCGTTCGTCGATGACGTTCTCGAACAGCGCACCCACCAGCGCGCCCGGCACTGCCGACAGTACGAGCAGCCACGCGAGGCGGCCGTCAGGGGGCGTCGGCCGGCGACGGCTGATCACCATCGACGCCCCGTCGCGCACGAGCACGACGAGTTCGCGACGGAAGTAGGCCACGACCGCGACGAGCGTGCCGAGGTGCAGTGCCACGTCGAAGGCCTTCTCGACCGACGGCCCGCGCCCGACCGCATCGAAGTCGTGCCACCCGAACAACCACGGCACCAGCAGGAGGTGGCCGCTCGACGAGATGGGCAGGAACTCTGCGAGTCCCTGCACCAGACCGAGCACGATCGCGTGGAGGAGCGGCATCAGCCGATCATGTCACGGGCGGGTGCTCGTGGTGGATCGCACTCGGCACGATCCGCGGCCGCCACGCCCGCGGTTCGTCCCAGTGATGACCGACGACGACTGCGTCGCGCAACCGTGCCAGGAACTCGACCGGCCCGTCGAAGTCGGGCATCTCGACGAAGGCAGCCCCGATCGCATCGGGCACATGCGCGTCACTGCCCGCTCCGGCGGCGAGGTCGAACTCGGCGGCGAACTCGGCGGCACGCCGGTTCAGACTGGGAAGCGAGGTCTTTGCGTTGAGCACCTCGACCGCGTCGACGAGGCCCGCACGTGCCAGTTCGTACAGTGCCGACTCGGCGAGGTTGCGCCGCATCGGATCGAACGGGTGCGGGACGTAGACGATGCCACCCTGCTCACGGATCGCCTGCGCTGCGACGGCGGCGGATGTCCCTGCAGGAACACGGTCGGTGAGGAACAGGCCGATCAGTTCACCGGCGTGCGTGCGCATCTCCTCGCCCACCACCACTCGGCACGGCAGGCGTCGAGCGAGTTCCGCGCCGCCGCGCACGGCGTGATGGTCGGTGATGCACAGGACGTCGATGCCAGCCTCGACGACCGACTGCTCGATCTCGTCGGGTGTCGTGGTGCTGTCACCGCTCCACATCGTGTGACTGTGCAGGTCGACGCGCACCCAGCCGCTCCTCTGCGGCGCAGCGAGGTGCGGATGACGCGCCACCGCGGCAGGGAGCGGTGTGGTCATGCCCCGCTCAGGGTGATGTCGCGGATGACGAGGCTCATGCCCGACGACCGCATCGGCAGCCACTCGACGTCACCACCCACCTCGGCGACGTCGAGCAGCATGCGCTGCAGCGTTGATGCAATCGTGAACTCGCGCACCGGCGCACCGACGGCACCACCGCTGATGAGCAAGCCCGACGCACCGACCGAGAAGTCGCCGCTGATCGCGTTGACACCACTGTGCAGACCCTGGACCGACTGCACCAGCACACCCTCGCCGACGTCGGCGATGATCGCCTGCTGGTCGCGAGTGCCCGGCTGCAGCTGCAGCGCGAGGCCACCGCCACCGGGCGTGCCGCTGTAGCCCCCGCGCACGGCATTGCCGGTGCTGGTGGTACCCGTGCGCCGTGCGCTGTAGCTGTTCTGCGTGAACGTGCGCAGCACGCCGCCGTCGATGAGGACGTTTCGGCGTGCCGCCAGGCCCTCACCGTCGAGGTCGGTCGCCGTGTACGCCAGCGGGTTGGTCGGGTCGTCGACGAGCGTGAAGAGCGGGCTGGCCACGTCGTCGCCCATGCGGTCCTTGAACAGGCTGCGCCCCTTCGCGACGGACTCGCCGTTCAGCGTGCCGCCGATGACGCCGAGGAACATCGCCGTCACGAACGGGTCGAGCACGACGGTGGTGCGGCGGCTGGTCGGCTTGGTGGCACCGAGCAGACGGGTCGCCCGGTCGGCGGCCTCGCGTGCGGCTCGACCGAGGTCGAACTCGTCGGGCGAGCGGCCGACACTGAAGCCGAACCCGGTCTGGGTCTCGTCACCGTCGTCGGCCATCGTGCTGACACTGACGTAGCAGCCGTTCTCGCGCCCGGCACGGCGGATGCCCGAGGTGTTGGCAACGGCCGACTCGACCGCGGCGTCGGAGTAGTTGGCATCGTCGATGCGGACCCGGCGGTCGGCTGCGAGCGTCAGCCGCTCGAGCTCCTTCGCCAGCTCGATCTTCCGGTCGGTGGCGAACGCGGCCAGTGCGTCGCTCCAGAGATCCTGGGGCACGACATCGACACCGTCGGGCGCGGCCATGCATGCCCACTCGTCGGGCGTGCCGAACTCGACGTTGTCGCGTGCGTCGGAGAGCACCTGCGCGATCGCCGACTCGTCGAGCGTGCCCGCGTAGGCGAATCCGGTGCGGCCGTCGCGCAGTACGCGGATGCCGATGCCCTCCGACTGTGCGCTGACGAAGTGCTCGACCTCGCCCTCGTAGACACGCACATCGGTCTCGATACCGCGGCTGACGTATGCCTCGACCTGCTCGCCGGGCCGTGCAGCCGCCACGATGCGGTCGGCGAGCGCGAGCAGCTCGGCGCTGCGGTCGCCGCCGCTCATGCTGCGGTGCCGCCGATGGTGAGGCTCCGCACCCGCAGTGTCGGCTGGCCGTCGCCGACGGGTACGCCCTGGCCGTCCTTGCCGCACGTGCCGGGGTTGCCCATCGCGAAGTCGTTGCCGAGCATGTCGATCTCGCGCAGTACGTCGGGCCCGTTGCCGATGAGGTTGCCCTCGCGCAGCGGTGTGGTGATCTCACCGTTCTCGA
>JBMSSR010000021.1:0-18048 GCA_049424465.1 Ilumatobacteraceae bacterium | reverse complement strand
GGGCCCCCCCCCCCCAACCCCGGACAGTGCCACCCCCTCGACGCCGACGCAGTGCGCCGACGCCGTACTCCCGGTCGGGGGTGGCACCGAGGGGCCGTCGCAGACCGAGCCAACCCTCGGCCGCGCCGGCACACGGATCAGTCGTCGAACTCCCCGGAGCGCAGCGCGAACACTGCGGCCTCGGTGCGGCGCGACAGACCGAGCTTGTGCAGGATCGATGACACGTAGTTCTTGACCGTCTTCTCCGACACGTTGACCAGCGGCGCGATCTCGCGGTTCGTCAGTCCGTCGACGACATGTCGGAGGATCGCACGCTCGAGCGTCGTCAGCGACGCGAGCCGTGGGTCGGTGAGCGCCTGTGGATTGCGGATGCGCTCGAGCAGGCGCGCCGTCACGGATGCGTCGATGAGCGACTCGCCGGCGGCGACTCGCTCGACCGCCTCGACGAGTCCGTCACCGCGCACCTGCTTGAGCACGAAGCCCGCAGCACCCGCCGAGATCGACTCGAACAGCGCCTCGTCATCGGCGAACGACGTGAGCATCAGGCACGCGGTGTCCGGGTGCGCCGCGCGGATGTCGGCACACAGCTCGGTGCCGGCGCGGTCGGGCAACTGGACGTCGATCACCGCGACCTTGGGCCTGGTCGCGCCGATCCGCTGGATCGCCTCCTTGGCAGTCGCCGCCTCGCCCACCACCTCGATGGCGCCGCTCTGCTCGAGGACCACCCGGACGCCTTCCCGGACAACGAGGTGATCGTCGACGAGGAACACACTGATCTTCTGACTGTCATCGCTCATGGGCAGAACGATGGCCGGAAGAGGCCACGCGGCGAAAGGGCCATTTGGCTACACATCACTGACAGGTCACGATGGTCAAGAGCCGATCACTAGACGACGCTGCAATGCCGTGTACACCGAAATGGTCCGATTCGCCGATCGCGTCGATGCGGGCCGACAGCTGGCCCACATGGTGGAATTGCTGCTCGGCCCGAGCGCTACGACCGAGAACAAGTCAGCCACCTCAGGCGAGCCGACTCCGACCGTCATCGTGCTCGGCCTCCCCCGTGGTGGCGTTCCGGTCGCCGCCGAGGTCGCTGCCCGGCTGCACGCACCGCTGCACGTGCTGGTGGCACGAAAGCTCGGCGCACCCGCTCAACCCGAGCTCGCGGTCGGCGCGATCTCCGAGGCCGGCGCACGAGTCGTCGACCATGACCTCGCACAGCGGTGCGGCGTCACCGACACGGAGCTTGCGAACGTCGAGCGCAGGGAGCGCGCCCGCCTCGACACGAACTCACACGCGTTCGGCGTGGACCGACGACCACCACTCGTGGGTCGCACCGTCGTGATCGTGGACGACGGCATCGCCACCGGAGCGACCGCGCGTGCGGCCTGCCGGGCGGCCCGCACGCTCGGCGCAGCCCGCGTGGTGCTCGCAGTGCCCGCAGCGCCCACCGACTGGCGGACTCGCCTGGCCGAAGAGGCAGACGACCTCGTGTGCGTCATCGAGCAGGACGTGCCGGCGGTCGGCTGCTGGTACGCCGACTTCGCTCAGGTGTCGGACCGCGACGTCGTCGCGCTGCTCGATACCGCAGCGGGACGAGCCACTGCCGCCCGCACATCGGCCGACCGTCCGCCTGCGGACAGGCCCACCGACGGTCTGCCGTCGAGCGCCTGAGCCGCTGGCGACGTGCTGAGGCGCGGCACCGACCACTCCACCACCGTGCCGCGGTCTCGCCCCGCGCCGATGGTGCATCGACCGCCGAACAGGCGCGCCCGCTCGTCGAGATTGCGGAGGCCGTCGCCGGCAACCGGGGCCCCGAACCGAACCGCACCGTCACCGTCGTCCGCGACGACGAGTCGCACGCCGTCCGTCGACGCAGCGACGGTCGCCTCGACCGTCGAGGCTCGGGCATGCCGTGCAATGTTCGACAAGGACTCGCGGAACGCCATCAACAGGTGATCCAGCGCCTCGGTGCCGTCGAGACTGTCGATCGAACCATCGAAGGCGAGTGTCGGTGAGAAGCCGAGCGCCCGTGCAGCCTCCGAGGCGACGCCTTCGATCGCGTCGCGCGCCCTGCTCCCACCGGCACCACAACCCTTGAGCGCGAACACGGTGGTGCGCAGCCGGCGCACGATCTCGTCCTGCCGGTCGATCAGCTCCTCGATGCGCCGGCCCACCTCGGCCGGCAGGATCGGCAGCAGTGCGGCGAGCGTCATGGCGGTGGCAAAGACGTCCTGCACCACACCGTCGTGCAGGTCCCTCGCCACACGTTCACGCTCGGCGACCAGGGCCGCCGTCGGCAGGCCGTCGGTGTGGACCGCTGGCACCGCCATCGTCACGCGCTCGGTGACGTCAGCCGCGAACAGGATACGGCAGCGGTTGTCGCGCTCGCCCGCGCCGTCGACCACGATCTCGGCAACCCGGTGCCCCGCCTCGTCACGGAGGACCGCGACGTCGAGCGCGCCGAACCCGGCGAGCGCCCCGACGATCTGGTCGAGGAGCTCACCGGGTCCAGCGGCACGCCGGCCGACGGCAGGATCAGTGGCCGTCACCGGCGCCCTGCTGGCGCGGTCCGCCGCGCCGTGCGAGCTGCTGGGTGCATACACCGGCTGCGAGCAGCAGCAGCGACGCGAGCGCGACGGTGCCGGCACCGCCACCCGTCACGGGGAGCGGCGGCGACGAGGCGGCCGACGTGGTCGGCGCCAACGTGGTCGTGGTCGCCGCAGGTGCGTTCTGCACGATCGTCACCGTGTGCAGGCAGCCGCGGGGCCCCTTGTCGTTCACCGATGCGAGCAGCGACGCCGACTTCTTCGGGCACTCGGCACGCATGCCGAACTCGCCGACCGTGTCGGCCTCGACCGTCCATCCGGTCGGCACGCCGTCGACCGTCACGGAGTACATGGCACTGGGACTGCGTGGCACGTTCATGCCGTGCGCCATCTCGTGGCCTCCGGCATTCATGTACTCGCAGCTGATGACCTCGGCACCGGCGGCGTACGTGCACGTCGCCGACGTCTCTCCGCCCTCGCCGGGGCGGCCGAGCGCCTCGAGCACGAAGTGGTCGCGCCACCCGGTCGGCAGCACGGCGTCGAGATCCGTCGGTGCGGCACCGGTCGACAGCTCCCACTCGACGGTGAACATCACCACATGCGGGTTCCCGTGCACGGTGGACGGTCGCCCGGCCGGCTCGGTGGTGGGACCGGACGAGATGACCATCGGGTCGTCGTCCGCTGATGCGGCGGCCAGCACCGCCACGCCGGGCGATGCCGGCTTGGGAGTCGAGGGGGAGGACGCGCTGCTGGTGAACGCGCCCGACATGACCACCGGGATCGCCACCGCAGCACCGATGGTGCCGAGCAGGGCGAGACGTGATCGCTTCATGGATGTGACCTCCTGGGTCGTGGTGGGGAGTGGGACCGATCGACCCGGATCGGCAACGACGTGGGTCGTCGGGCTGGTGCGTGAACCGGTCGGTCCACGCACCAGCCCGACGTCACGCCTCAGGCAGCTCGAGTGCTGAGGTAGACGGCGCTCACCTCCTCGCCGGCAGCGCGGTCGTCAGTGAGGTCACCGTTCGACACGTACGCCACGAACGAGCCATCGTCACCGAGCACGGGGTCCATGCCGTTCGCCGAGTCGACGGTCAGGCCGGTCTCGGGATCGGTCCGGGTGCCGGAGGCCTCGGTTCCACCCGATGCCGGCAGGCTGACCCGCTCGACGTCGTTGGTCGCGAGCGTCGAGAGGAACACGTCGACGACGTCGTTGCTGTCGTCGAGGTCGACCGACGAGGTCAACGACTCGAAGGCCACGACCGAACCGTCGTTCGAGATGACGGGGTTCGAGCCGCCCTCGGCGAACTGCACGCCCGAGAACCAGCCGACGATGTCGACGACGACGTCGACCGAACCGAACGTGCTCTCGAAGGAGACACGACCGAGGTCACCGACCGCGACCACGACCTGGCTCGCCCGCACGACACCCGCCTGGAAGTTGAAGGCAGATGCGGTCGGCAGCGCCGAACCCGTCGGGAAGACCTTGAGGCGGCCGTTCGTCGTCGGGTTGACCACCGTCACGTTGAGCATGACTGCGGTCGTTGCGTCAGCGGGCACGCCGGCGTGACCGACGACGTCGAGCTCGGCCGTCTCGCCGACGAGCGGGCCGACGTCGGTGCGCGTGTCGAGCAGGCGGTGCGGCGTGATGCCGGTGAAACCGCCATTGACCGACGCCGGGTCGAAGAAGCCGTACACGTCGATGACCAGGTGAGTGGTGCCCGCCGAGTTGTAGACGTCGATCGTCCCGTCATCGCCGATGCCGACGATCACCGAGTTCGACGTGTTCTGGCCCGGCAGGAAGTTGACGCTCGAGGTGCCCGGCCGGGTCGTGTCGCCGGGATAGACCCGGAGGTGACCACGCGCGGTCGGGTTGACCGCGACGACGGTGAGCGCGACCGCGGTTGCAGTATCGGGCACACCGTCCATGCCGGCGACGTCGAAGCTGCGCGACGTCTCCGATGCGAGCGCACCACCGAGCAGGCGCGTGTCGACCAGGCGCTCGGGCGCCATCGACACGAAGCCACCGCCGCCGTCGAGCGAGTCGGGCGTGAAGTAGCCCGTCAGGTCGACGATGACGTGCACCGGGCCGTTCAGGTTGTAGATGCTGATCGCACCGTCATCGCCGAGTGCCGACGTCACCGCGTTCGCGATGGCCCGACCGGGTGCGGCGTTGATGCTCGATGCGTTCGGCCGCGTCTCGCCCTTCGGGAAGACCGTCAGGTGGCTGCGCACTGTCGACGACACGATCGTGACGTTCAGCGTCACGGCCGTGGCATCGTCCGGCACCTCGTTCGACCCGGCGATCGTGAGCGACCGCGTCTCGCCCGACGCCATCGCAACGCCGGACACACGGGTGTCGAGCAGGCGGTGCGGTGTGGCTGCGGTGAACGGTCCGAATTCGTCGAACGCCTTCCGCTCGCTCACGCGCGTCGTCGTGTCCGAGTCGAAGTCGTGCACGAAGACGTCGGTGCGCCCGTTCGAGTCGAACGGGACGAGGTTGGTGGCCGCCGACTCGAAGGTCACCAGCATCCCGTCGTCGCTGATCGAGGGCGCGTTGGTGGCGGCGGAGTCGCCGAAGCCCTCGTCACCGTCGTCGTTGACGCTCGCCAGCGCCACCGCATCGGCATCCCGGTCGTACACGAACACCTGCAGCGAACCGACTCCGAAGTGCAGCTGGGTCAGGTCCTGGTGCGACGCAAAGGCCACCCAGTTGCCGTCGCCGGAGATGTCGGGATTCATCGCCTCGCCGGTCAGCACATCGCCGTCACCGTCGACGCTGACGATCTCGGTGGTGTCGAGCGAGCGGTCACGCACGTACACCTTCCGCGCGCTTCCCGTCGCCGGCAGCGTCGTGCCGGGCACGAGGTTGCTGGCCATCGAGTCGAAGGCGACCTCGTTGCCGTCGTCCGAGATCGACGGATGGCCGCTGTCGTTGTTGGCACCCGTCGTGAGTCCGTCGACGAGGTCGACCCGCTCGGGTGTGCCCGGGTTGGCCGGATCGCTGACGTCGATCACCCACACCGACGGGTGCGTCCCCGCGTGGACGTACGCCACCGTGGTGCCGTCGCCGCTGATGACCGGCTCGCTGTCCGAGCCCGTGGTGATGCGATACGTGTCGCCACCCGCGATGTCGCGGAGCCAGATGCCCCGCGACGCCGTGTTGTAGGCGGCGAAGACAGCGAGGCTGCCGTCGTCGCTGATCGACGGGTGGTCCCGGTCCCCGGTCGTGCCGCTTCCGACACTCACCCGTTCGGTGTCCGTGACCGCAGCATGGGCGGTGCCGATGGGCACCAGACTCGCTACGCACCACGCCGTGATCGGCATCACGAGGGACAGCACCCCCTTCGCCGATCGCGGGTGTCCTGCTCGGGCGCGTCGTGACATCGACTGCCTCCTGGTTCGGCTGCCCGCACTCCTCGGCGGGCAGGTGCCACCACCGTGCGCCGATGGCCGAAGGTCCGGCGAGTGCCGATACGGCCTGAACTGACGGACGGTTGGTCGGCAGTCGGCCCTGCGAGGTGGCTCAGCGACGGCGCGACACCTTCAGCACCTCGAACCACGACACACCCGCCGCCGCGCACCCGACGACCATGCCTGCGTCGGCAACACCGACCGGGCCGAAGCCGAACGCCCGGCGCAGCACCGGCGTGACGAGCAGCGCGACGAGCACGACGAGCGTGGTGCCGACGATCCACTTCACCGTCGGGTTGCGGCGTTGCCGGAACGTCTGCGCCGCCGACAGCCGCCACGACCGGTTGACCACGATGAGCAACAGGTTGGAGAGCACGAGGCACGCGAAGGTGGCCGACCTGATCTCGTCGTTCGGCCGGTCGGACCACAGGCACCAGCCGTAGACCGCGAGCACTGCCGCGAGCACGCCGAGTCCCTGCAGCGCAGCGACCACCAACCGGTCGCGGCCGAAGATGGGCGCGTCGGGACGGCGGGGCGGTACCTGCATCACCAGCGGGTCGATGGCTTCCGCCTCGAAGACGACCGAGCATGCCGGGTCGATGACGAGCTCGAGGAATGCGAGCTGTACTGGCAGCAGCACGAGCGGCCATGCCGGCGCCAGGAGCGGCACCACGACCATGCCGACGATCGCGACGTGCACCGCGAGGATGTACGCCATCGCCTTGCGGATGTTGTCGAAGATCCCCCGGCCGAGACGGATACCGGCGACGATCGAGGTGAAGTCGTCGTCGGTGATGACGAGCGCTGCCGCCTCGCGCGCGACATCGCTGCCGCGGCCGCCCATCGCGATGCCGACATCCGCAGCACGCAGCGCCGGTGCGTCGTTCACACCGTCGCCCGTCATGCCCACCACGTCCCCGTTCGACTGCAGCGCACGGACGAGGCGCAGCTTCTGGTCCGGGACCATCCGCGCGAAGACATTGACCACGCGCACGGCGGCGCGCAGCGCGGTCTCGTCCATGGTCGCCACGTCGGACCCCACCAGCGACCCCGCACGCGTCTCGATCCCTGCGCCGGCGGCAATGGCCAGCGCGGTGTTCGGGTGGTCGCCGGTGATCATCACCGTGCGGACGCCCGCCGAGGTGCACTCGGCGACGGCCCCGGGCACGCCTGGCCGCACTGGGTCATGCAGCCCGACCAGCCCGAGGAACTCGAACTCGAAGGCCCTCGGCGACGGCGGCAGGACGCTGCGCGGCCCTGCCGACGCGCGAGCGACACCCAGCACACGCATGCCACCCTCGGTGGCGCGGTGCACCAGGTCCATCACGACCGACGAGGCCGCCGGGTCCAGACCGCACAGCTCGAGAATCGCCTCGGGCGCACCCTTCGCCGCAACGACACCGTCATCGGTCGCGACGTCGCGCCAGACGTGGGACAGCGCCAGCAGGTCGTCCGAGAGCGGATACTCGCGGACGAGCTCCCACCCGGCGCCGAGGCTGTCGAGCGGGCCGAGGTGCGCCTCGCCGAGCGACACGAACGCCCTGTCCATCGGGTCGGCACCGCCCACGGGCGAGGCCAGCACACCGTGCAGCACCACCGACCGCGCCCACGACGGCATGGACCCGTCGCCCACCCTCCACGAGCGGTCGACCGTCAGCAGTTCGCGCGCCGTCATCTGGTTGGTCGTCAGCGTGCCGGTCTTGTCGACGCACAGCACCGTGACCGACCCGAGCGCCTCGACCACCGCCGACCGACGCGCAAGCACCTGGCGCTTCGACATCCGCCACGCACCCAGCGACACGAACACCGTGAGCACCACCGGGAACTCTTCCGGCAGCACCGACATCGCGGTCGCGATGCCGGCCAGCGCGCCCTCGAGCCATCCGCCCCGCGTCAACCCGTAGGCCACGACCACCAGCACCGCTGCGGCCGCGCCGATGACGCCGACCCGGCGCACGAGCCGGTCCACCTCGTCCTGCAGCGCCGTGTGCTCGACCTCGATCGACGACAGCGAGGCCCCCAGCCGCCCCAGTTCGGTCGACGGCCCGGTCGCCGTCACCATCACCGCACCCCTCCCGCGCACCACGAGCGTCCCCGACCAGACCGTGTCGCCGCGGTCGGCCCGTTTCGGCACGGGTACCGACTCACCGGTCAGCATCGACTCGTCGACTGCGAGCGCCGAGCCGTCCACGACCGTGCCGTCCGCAGCGACGCGATCTCCCTCTGCCAGCAGCATCAGGTCGCCGCGCACCACCTCCCGCCCGGGGATGCGCACCGTCGCACCGTCGCGCACCACCAGTGCGCGAGGGGCCGAGAGGTCGCGGAGCGCTGCGATCGCCGACTCGGTTCGGTGCTCCTGCACCACCGTGATCGCGACCATCAGGAGGCCCGACGCGAGCAGGATGCCGCCGTCCAGCGGCGCGCTCAGCACGAAGTTGACCACGGCCGCGACCAGCAGCAGGAGCAGCATCGGCTGGCGCACGACTTCCCACACCTGCGCCGCTGCGCGGCGCCCGCGGGGTACCGGCAGCTCGTTGGGCCCGTCCGACCCGAACCGGCGTGCCGCCTCGCCGCCGGAGAGCCCACGGCGGAGGTCCTCGGAGGTCGTCGTCGAACCGACCGGCGGCGTGCTGCCTGCCGGCATGCCGTGGCGCACCGACAGCGGTGCACCACCGTCCGGCGGTTTCCCCGTCCCGTCGAGCGAGCGGGCCCGTCGGTCGTCGCGGGCGGTCGTCACCAGGTCAGTGTCCCCGTCCCGCCGACGGTCGACGACCGACCAACGACCCTTCTGCGGGGCCCGCAGCGGTCACACCCGGACCGTCATCGTCCGTCGGTCAGCCGTGGGACCCCCACGTACTGGAATCGAGGAGCAACCATGTTCAGACAGTGCCCGAACTGCAACAGCTGGAACACACAGCGCTTCGTCGAGGCGTTCTCGGTGTGGTTCGAGTGCCGCCGATGCGGTCACCGGTTCAGCTGAATTGCGCCCGGGCCCACCGGTCTGCGCTCTGTGACGCACGGGTCTCGTACCCCACAGAGCGCAGCATCCCGGTCGTGGAGGCGACGATGGGAATCGAACCCATGTGGAGGGCTTTGCAGGCCCTTGCCTCAGCCACTCGGCCACGTCGCCAGTGCCACGGGCCGGAGCCAATGGCTCGCTCACCCTACCGGCGACGTCACGACTTCACCTCGTCGTGCCCCGAGTCACCGGTGGCACGCTCGACCATGCACCTGCCGGTCACCGGCTGACAGGCTGGTGAGATGTCACGCACGACCCGACTCCCCCGCCTCACCACGCTCGCGATCGCGCTCGTCCTCGCGGCGTCGTGCTCGGGCAACTCCGCTGACGACAGCGGTACCACGAGCGCCCCGACGTCGTCGCAGGGCGGCGTCGACCCGACGGCCACCGTTCCGTCGTCGTCAGCGCCGTCCACCACGGTGGATCCCGCGCAACTCGCCACCGCATACGCAGATCTCGGGCCGTTCGCTGTCGGTGTCACGACGCTGCAGCTCGCCAAGGGCCCGCTCGTCGAGGTGTGGTACCCAGCGGTCGCGGGCAGCAGCGGTACCGAGACGTACGACGTACGCGACTTCACACCCGAGGCCATCAGGGCAGTGCTGACCGGTGATGCGCCGGCGTCCTACTCGTACGCCGCCGCGCGAGACGCAGACGTCGCTGACGGCGCCTACCCGATCGTGCTGTTCAGCCACGGCTTCACCGGCATCCGCGTCCAGAGCTCGTTCCTCACGTCGCACCTCGCCAGCTGGGGCATGATCGTCGTGTCACCAGAGCACCCCTCGCGTGACCTCACCAACGTGCTCGCCGGCACCGCGAGCGGCGACCGCGCCGATGCGGTGGACGACCTCGTCGCATCCCTCGACCTCATCTCCGCCGAGGCAGCCGATCCGGCGAGCCGCTTTGCCGGACATGTCGACACCGAGCACGTCGCCGCCGTGGGCCACTCGGCGGGTGGCGGCACGGTGCTCGGCGCCGCGTCGGCGGACGGCCGCATCGACGGCTACGTGTCGCTCGCCTCGGGCGCGCTGCTGGGTGGTGGCAGCACGACGACATCGACGCCGCTGGTGCTCCCGGGCGTGCCGTCGTTCTTCATCGCGGGTTCGGTCGACGCCGTGGTGCCGGCCGCAACCGTCACCCGCCCGTCGTGGGAGGCCGCGCCCTCACCCAGCCTGCTGTGGGTCCTCGACGGCGTCGGGCACAACGGATTCGACGACTTCTGCACCTTCGGGAACGGCACCGGCATCATCGGTGTCGCCGAGGCATCGGGCCTGGGCGCGTTCCTCGACGCACAGCCGCAGTTGCGCTCGCTCGGGCAGGACGGCTGCATCGATCCTGCGGTGCCGGTGACCGAGACCTTCCCCGTCATCACCCACGGTGTCACGGCATGGTTGCGTGCGCTGTTCGGTGTCGATCCGGCACCGGTCGCGCTCGGTGGCGAGTTCGCCGACGCCTACGCGGTCGGCGTCGAGATCGACGAGAAGTGACGTTGCTCAGCGCTCGATGCCGATGACTGCAGCGTCGAAGGGCGCCCGGGCGAACACCTCGCGCAGCATCGGCTCGAAGTGCTCGATGGGCCTGTTGGCGTAGTCGGGGTCGAACGCCGCCTGGTCCCACCGGAGGCAGAACCGCTCGGCGCTGTCGAACCACGGGTGGTCGCGATACACCTCGCGGGCATCGGGGTCGAGGCCGATGTGGTGGCCGTAATAGTGCTGCTGGAAGATGCCGTGCACGTTGACCACCCACGTCACCTCGGCGCGGACGTACGGTCTGATGATCGATGCCGCCACCTGCGAGTGGTTGCAGGGCGCCAGTTCGTCGCCGATGTCGTGCAGCAGCGCGCCGATGATCCAGTCGACGTCGGCGCCGTCCGCCTCGGCGCGCGTCGCTGACTGCAACGAGTGCACGTACCGCGAGACCGGGTAGCCAGCGAGGCCGCTGTCGAGCGCGCGCAACGACGCAACGAGCCGGTCCGGTAGGTCGGCGATGTACTCGTGCTCGAGTCGCTGCAGCAGGTCGTAGTCGGCCTTGGTGCCGTCGATCATCTGGCGGAAGCTCACGACCTCACCGTCGTGAGGTGCTGTCTGGTTCGACGACATCGCGTTCTCCCCCCTGCCCCTCGTGCGGGCACGAACTGTGAGGACACCGTACTTCGCGTCGTCCGATCGCCCCGCAGCACCTCTGGTACGCTGCCGATCGACCGACAGCCTGCGCACGCAGCGGCGTCGGGGACCCGGGGGTTGAGACATGTCATCGAGACGGTTCCGCAGCGCGTCGAGCCAGCGCCACCAGGTCCGGTCGGCCGGACAGGTGGGCTCGAATTCGTGGACTCGGCGCGAGTTGATCGCCCGCACGGCAGGCCTCGGCGTGCTGCTCGGCAGTGTGCCGCTGTTGCAGGCCTGCGGCGGGAGCTCGTCGCAGGGCTCCGCCGAGCCGATCGCCGACGGGCTCGAGCCCGAGGCAGGGCCGCTCCGCCTCGTCAGCTATGCCGACTACGTCAACCCCGACGTCATCGCCGACTTCGAGTCGATGTACGGCGTGAAGGTCGAGATCACCACGTTCGACACCGACACCGAGGCCACCACCAAGCTCGCGTCGGGTGCCATCAAGGCCGACGTCCACCACTCGATGGTGACGGCGTCGGTCAGCAACCTCATCGCGGCCGGTCTGCTGCAGCCGCTCAACCGCTCGTACCTCACCAACTTCGGCAACGTCATCCCGACGTTCAACGACCCCTGGTACGACAAGGGCGCCGCCTACACGGTGCCGTACATGTTCTTCGGCACCGGCATCGGCTACCGCACCGACCGCATCGATCCCGCCGAGGTCGAGGCCGCCGGGTGGGACGCCATCTGGGGTGCCACCGACTTCAAGGGCGAGGTGTCCGTGCTCGACGACGCGCGCGAGACCATCGCGATGGCGCTGCTGCGCAACGGCATCACCGACGTCAACAGCACCGACAGCACCGAGATCGACGCAGCCCTGGCGTCGCTGCTCGAGCTCGTCGACTCGGTGAACGTCAAGGTGAACATCGAGGGCTACAAGGACATCCCCGAGGGCACCACCACGATCGCGCACACCTGGAGCGGTGACCTGCTCGCCGCGGCCTCCGGGTACCTGCCCGAGGGTACCGACCCGGCGGTACTCGGGTTCTGGCACCCGCCGGCCGAGCAGTACATCATCACCAACGACTCGATGGGCGTGCTCGCGACTGCGGAGCACCCCGTGCTGGCCCACCTCTATCTCAACTTCCTGCTCGACAACGCGGTGGCCGAGAAGAACTTCAGCTGGGTGGGCTACCTGCCCTGCATCAGCGCGCTCGACGCCGACTACGTCATCGACGCCGGCTACGTCCCCGAGACGCTCCGCTCGGCGCTGCCCACGGCTGACGACGTCGCGCGCGGCCTGTCGCTGCGACCGCTCGACGCCGACGCCACCGCCCTGTGGGACACCGCGTGGTCGACGTTCACGACGGGCGGCTGACCCGGCCGCGCCGGTCGTCCGCCGCCCGACGCGCCAACCGCATCTGGTCCGCGTTCGCCGCGCCCGGCGTCGGGTGGCTGCTCGCGTTCTTCGCCGCGTCCATCTACGCCGTCGCCGCGGTCGCCTTCGGGCGCATCGACCCGCTGCTGAAGATGCCCCTGCCGGCGTGGAACCCGCTGCACTGGGAGTTCGGTGCCCTTCGTGCCGTGCTCGGGCGGGTGTTCGGCGGCGACCTCGGCCACGTGTTCCTGCGCACGTTCGAGTACGTGGCGCTCGCACTGGCGGGCTGCATCGTGATCGGCTACCCGATCTCGTACTTCGTGGCACGCATCGCCGGCCGCTCGCGCGGCCCATTGCTCGCGATGCTGGTGCTGCCGTTCTGGATCAGCTACCTCATGCGCATGATGGCGTGGACGAACCTCCTGCAAGCCGACGGCTACGTGAACCGCGTCCTCGGCTGGCTCGGCGTGCTCGACCAACCGCGCACATGGCTCGACGGCTCGGCGAGCACGGTGGTCATCGGATTGGTGTACGGGTACGTGCCCTTCTTCATCCTCCCGATGTACAGCGCGCTCGAACGGCTCGACGGGCGCCTCATCGAGGCGGCACGCGACCTCGGCGCGTCCCGCCTCGCCGCCTTCCTCCGCGTCACGCTGCCGCTCTCGATCCCCGGTCTGATGGCCGCGTCAGTGATCACCGTGCTGCCGATGTTCGGCGACTACTACACCAACACCTTCCTGACGAGTGGCTCGCCGCGCACCGAGATGATCGGCAACCAGATCGAGTTCTTCCTCCGCGGCAGTTCGCAGCCGCAGACGGGCGCGTCGCTGGTGCTCGTGCTCATGGCGATGCTGCTCGTGCTGATGGTCTATTACCTGGTGGCCACACTTCGCCAGCAGCGGGCGGCCGAGCGATGACCGCTCCCGGGCGAGCCCCGACTCGCGCACGCCGGCCACGGCGCCGGGTCCCCACGCTCGCGCTGCTGACGTGGCTGTACGTCCTGTGGTCGCTGCTGCCGGTGCTGGTCGCGGTACGCATCTCGTTCAACGGCGGCCGCAGCCGCTCGTCGTTCCAGCCGCTCTCGCTGCGCTGGTACGTCGGCGACTCGTCCTCGTCGCTCCTGCACGACGAGTCGCTGCACACCGCACTCCGCAACACGCTGGTGCTCGCTGCACTGTGCATCGCCGTGGCCACGCCGCTCGGTGTCGCGATGGCCATCGGCCTGCAGCGCTGGAGGAGTCGGGCGGCCAACTCGGCCAACACGCTCATGCTCCTGCCGATCGTCACGCCAGAGATCGTTTTCGGCGTGGCGCTGTTCCTCGTCTTCAGCCAGCTCTACACCGGCGTGCCCGACGGGCTCGTCCGCCAGCTGCTCGGCCACGTCACGTTCACCGTGTCGTTCGTCGTGGTCATCGTGCGCGGCCGCCTCGCCGCGATCGGCACCCAGTACGAGGAGGCGGCGCGCGACCTCGGCGCGACGAGGCTCCAGGCGGTACGCCTCGTCCTGCTTCCGCTGCTGGCGCCAGCGATCTTCGCCAGCGTCATGGTGGTGTTCGCAACCTCGGTCGACGACTTCGTGATCTCATCGTTCCTCTCCACGGGCGCCTCCACCGAGACGGTGCCGATCCGGATCTACTCGGGTGCCCGTGCAGGGTCGACACCGTCGCTCAACGCACTCGCCACGGTGATGCTCGTGCTCACCCTCGCCGCGGTCGCGCTCGCTGCAGTCGCACTGCGCGTCGCGAGCAGGCGCACCGCGACCTCCGACCGGGTCACCGGCGACCTCGTCGCGCTGTCGTCCTGACGCGTCGGCTCCCGCCGAGGGGATCGGGCAACCGGGCCGCTCGCCATCGTCTGGCATAGTGGGGCGCCATGGGAACCGCCACGACCACCGCACCCCGCCGCTTCGTCCGCGCCGACGGCCCCGACAAGGTCACCGGCAGCGGGCGCTACACGGCCGACCTGACGCTCACCGGGTGCCTGACGGCCAAGTTCCGTTATGCGGGGGTCAGCCACGCCCGCATCCGACGGCTCGACGTCACCGCAGCGCGGGCACTGCCCGGCGTGTTCGCCGTCATCACGGCTGACGACGTCCCCGACGTCGCATACGGGCCGTTCATCAAGGACCGCCGGCTCTTCGCGCGCGACGTGGTCCGCTTCGAGGGCGAGATCCTTGCTGCTGTCGCCGCTGTCGACGCCGCGACCGCGCAGCGGGCAGTCGACGCGATCATCGTCGAGCTCGAGCCACTGCCCGTCGTCAACGACATCGAGGACGCACTCCGCGACGAGGCACCGCTCGTCCATACCGACTGGGCCTCGTACGAGGCCGGCGACGCGATGGTCCGCGACCGCAATCGCGCGACGACGTCGATCGTCAGCCGCGGCGACGTGGACGCTGCGCTCGCCGCCGCCGACCTGGTCGTCGCCGGTCGCTATGTCGCCGACG
This sequence comes from Ilumatobacteraceae bacterium, assembly GCA_049424465.1. Taxonomy (GTDB): domain Bacteria; phylum Actinomycetota; class Acidimicrobiia; order Acidimicrobiales; family Ilumatobacteraceae; genus UBA668. Next base: position 3,140 of record JBMSSR010000021.1, on the reverse strand, counting down.
GGTGCCACGCCGCACCCATCGAGCCGCGCGCCGTCGTCGCCCAGTGGGAGGGCAACAAGGTGACGATCTGGACGAGCACGCAGGTGCCGTTCGATGCCCGCGCCGGCGTGTGTGAGACGCTCGAGATGCCGGCCAGCCGTGTGCGCATCATCGTGCCCCATCTGGGCGGCGGGTTCGGCGGCAAGTGCGGCTTCCACTTCGAGGCCCACGTCGCCGCACTCGCCCGTGCCGCTCGGCGGCCCGTCCGACTCGTCTTCAGCCGGCGCGAGGAGTTCGTCGTGCCCGACCGACGTCGAGAGGGCATCGTGTTCGACTTCGAGACGGGCGTGATGCGCGACGGCACCATCGTCGGCCGCCGCGTGTGGCTCGCCGTCGACAACGGCGCCTACACCGCCGACAGTGGCTTCTTCGCACAGATGGCAGCGATGCACGCGCTGGGGCCGTATCAGATCCCGAACGTGCGCGCCGAAGCACACCTCGTCTACACCAACCACCAGCCGTCGGGCTCGGTGCGTGCCCCGACGGCACCACAGTCGTGCTGGGCGCTCGAGTCGCACACCGACGAGGTCGCGGCCGCGATCGGCATCGACCCCGTCGAGTTCCGCCGCCGCAACGTCGTCCGCAGTGGCGGCACGGGGCCGACCGGCCAGACCTACGACGAGATCGGCATGCTCGACTGCATCGATGCGGCGACGGCGGCGGTCGGTTACGGCCAGCCGCTGCCCGACGACGAGGCCATCGGTGTGGCGGTCGGCTGGTGGCCGTCGTTCTCCGCCCCGTCGGGCGTGTTCGTCAAGGTCGATGCCGACGGCAGCGGCCAGATCATCACCGGCGCACAGGAGTGCGGCACCGGCGCGGTCATGACGCTGCGCCAGCTCGTCGCCGACGAGCTGGGGATGTCGGCCGAGGACTTCGAGCTCGTGTACCAGGACACCAGCGCCGCCCCGTACGACATGGGCGCGACCGGCTCGCAGACGCTGTTCAACAACGGACGCGCTGCGCTCGCGGCTGCCGGGCAGATCGCCGACCAGCTCAAGCGGCTCGCCGCCGACCGACTCGAGGCGGCGGTCGCGGACATCGAGCTCAAGGACGGCGCCGCCGCGGTCCGCGGCACCCCGTCGGTGTCCGTGCCGATCGCCGAACTGGCTGCCGAGGCAGCGGGCGGTGAACTGCTCATCGGGCACGGCTCGGGCGCGCCGCCCAGCAGTCCAGCCACCGAGGGCACCACGTGTGTCGGCGACGTCGGCGTCACGGCGTGGATCGCGCCGCAGTTCAGCTGTCATGCCGTCCGGGTGAAGGTCGACCGAGACACAGGTGTGGTGCGGGTGCTGCACGTCGGTGCAGGCCACGACTCGGGCACGATCATCAACCAGATCGGCGCCGAGGGACAGGTGCAGGGTGCCGTGCTGATGGGGATCGGCCAGGCGCTCAGCGAGGGGACGCAGTACGGCGACGACGGACGTCAGCGCAACCCCGGCCTGCTCGAGTACAAGCTGCAGACCTGTGCCGATGCACCGGCGATCGACATCCACTTCGTGCAGATCGCCACGCCCGATGCCGGTCCGCACGGTGCCAAGGGGTTGGCCGAGGCACCGAACGTCGCGACGGCTGCGGCGATCGCCAACGGCATCGCCCGGGTGACGGGCGGTCGGCTGCGACAGCTCCCGATGACCGCAGAGCGCGTGTGGCGCGCAGGGGATGGTGCACGATGAGTTTCCAGATGGCATCCACGCTCGACGACGCGCTGGCCGCGCTCGCCGACGGCGCCCGACCCATCGCCGGCGGCACCGACCTCGTAGTGGGCGCACGCCACGGCAAAGCACCCCTCCCCGACCGCCTCGTCGCGGTCGACCGCGTCGCCGAACTCCGCGGTGTGTGCGCCACCGACAGCGGCGTTGCGATCGGTGCGCTCACCTCGCACCACGAGATCGAGCAGCACCCGCTCCTCGGCGCGACGTGGTCGGCACTCGCCGATGGCAGTGCACTCGTCGGCTCACCGGCGACGCGCCACGTCGGCACCCTCGGTGGCAATGTCATGAACAGCAGTCCGGCGATGGACACCGGCGCACCGTTGGTGGTGCTGGGTGCCGAGGTCGAACTGCGGTCGACGCGCGGATCGCGACGGGTGACGGTCGGTGACCTGTGGACCGGCCCCGGTCGGCACAGCGCTGCTGACGACGAACTGTGCACCGTCATCCACCTGCCCACGCCGGCGCCACGCAGCGGGAGCGCCTATGTGCGGCTCGAGTACCGCCGGGCGATGGAGATCGCCGTCGTGGGTGCTGCTGCGAACGTCACGCTCGCGGCGGACGGCAGTGTCGAGTGTGTCTGCGTCGCGCTCACCGCGGTGGCGCCCGTCATCCTCCCTGTCACCGGCCTCGACCATGTCGCCGGCATGACGCCGGCTGACGCCGCCGCAGCAGTTCGCGCTGCCGCCAGTACACAGGCTCGCCCGATCAGTGACGTGCGCGCCTCTGACGACTACCGCCGCCACGCAGTCGGTGTCATGGCCGGGCGAGCGGTCGAGGCCGCCGCACGGCGCGCCGCCGGCGAACACCTCGCCATCCCCGTCAACCGCAGCGTCGGCATCGGCGCCGCAGCACCCGGAGCAGCATCATGAGCGATCGCATCGACATCACCCTGCGCGTCAACGGTACCGACTACCCGGTGTCCGTCGACATGTCGCGCAACCTGCTCAGCGTCATCCGCACCGAGGTCGGTCTCACCGGCACCAAGGAGGGCTGCGACGACTGCGAGTGCGGTGCCTGCATGGTGTTGCTCGACGGACAACCGGTCAACTCGTGCAGTTACCTGGCCGCGCAGGCACAAGGGCGCGACGTCACCACGGTCGAGGGCCTCGTCGCCGCCGACGGCTCGCTGCACCCGCTGCAGCGCAACATCCTCGAGGAGGGCGGTGTGCAGTGCGGCTACTGCACACCCGGCATGCTGGTCTCGGCCACGGCACTGCTGGCACGCTGCCCCGCACCGACGGACGAGGACGTCCGTATCGGGCTCAGCGGCAACCTCTGCCGCTGCACCGGCTACGTCAACATCGTCAAGGCGATCCAGCAGGCGTCCGGCCAGCTGGAGGCGGGCGAGTCGGCCCCGGTCGAAGCGGCCGCGACCGTCGAAGCGACCCC